>DBNX01000008.1:27496-37419 GCA_002299465.1 Patescibacteria group bacterium UBA661 | reverse complement strand
GTACCCGGGTCCGAGGCGGAGATTTGTTTTTGCTATCCCTAATGCAAAAACAATCGAGCCGGGCTCGCCGGTACTTATGAGCAAAGCGAATTAGTAACCTGTGAGGACACGGGTTTTTATCAAGGCAAAGACTTGATAAAAAAGAAGCAAACAGTTTTGCTTCTGTACCCGGGTCCGAGGCGGAGATATTTTTTGTGTCGGTTTATATAAAATTACAAAAACAGTGCCTGGTAAAGCCACTTTAGTTTTACAGTAAATTAGTTTGGTACTCCCAAAACCTCCTCAATGCGATCAAGGCGACTCTCGAAGCTGATATTGCTCTGATGCATTTGTTCAACAGTCATCCTAAGTTCTAAGGCCAACATAGCAACAAAGCCGGCGAAACTAAGACACAAAGTCCAAGCGATGGGTTGAAAATATTTGTACTGCTCAAGTTTTTTTGGTTGCATACTCGTTAATTATAACAAATTGGACAAGACACAAGCATATTGTCCACTGTTAGACAAATTGGTCTAACAAAATGAAAACATTACTAAATCCGAAGGCGGCAATGGTCTGAAAGACAATTGTGCCAAAAAAGAGCGGCAATATTATTACGCGCAATTTTATGCCAATCAGACCAAGGGGGACCAAAAACACTTCGTCTGGTAAAGGGATAAAAGCAGAAAAACCAAAGATGAAAAAAGGCAAGGCTTTTTTATTGCGGTTGTATAAATTTGTGAATTTTTCTTGCCACGCCAGATGTTTGGACTTGGTCATTAGGTAACCATAGCGACCAAGAGCATAAGCCAGCAGGTTGGCTGACATGGCACCGATAACCAAAAGAGTGATAATTGTGAACATGTCCATACCACCAGCGGTAAAAATGGGCACAAAGGTAGCGGCCGGCACGGGCACCAGCAAGTTTAGTCCGGCAATAAAACTAATTAAGACCACCCCAAAACCACCGTAGGTCTGCACCAAAGACTGGACATAACTATCACCAGCCACGAACTGTGACAAAAGAAAAGAGCCGAATATTATGGCTGTTATCATCAGAACAAACAGGGAGGTGTGAATAAATTTTTTGCGGGTAATCATTTCAACTTAGAGTTTAGCATATTAAAGTGGCAAAGCGGATTATTTTGCGTATGATAGAGCTATGAAAACAGACTATTTCAAGAACAAGCGAGTGACAGTAATGGGGCTGGGGCTATTAGGGCGGGGAGTGGGAGACGCTCGTTACTTGGCGGAGGCAGGGGCGGCTGAGGTGATTGTGACTGATTTAAAGACGGAGGCGGAATTAAGCGCTTCCGTGGAACAGTTGCGAGATCTAAGCAATATCGTTTTACATCTAGGCGGTCACCAGGAAGAAGATTTTAAGAATCGTGATTTGGTGTTAGTGGCGGCGGGGGTACCTCTAGACTCACCTTATCTCGAAATTGCCAGAACCTCTGGTGTGCCGTTAGCGCAAAGTGCGGCGTTGTTTGCACAAATTTCGCAAGTACCGATTATCGGAATCACGGGTACGCGAGGTAAAAGTACAGTGACGCACTTGATTCATCATGTACTAACTTACGTGACGGGTGAGGATGTATTGTTGGGTGGCAATGTACGCGGGCGGTCCAATCTCCAATTACTCAAAGACGCGCACGACGATTCTATTTGTGTAATGGAACTCGATAGCTGGCAACTGCAGGGTTTTGGTTGGGCGGGCATTTCACCGACGGTGGCAGTTTTTACAAACTTTATGGAAGACCATCTTAATTACTACACACGAGGTGGTAAGACTTATGAAGAAGCTATGCTGGCGTACTTCAATGACAAATCCCAGATTTTTCAACATCAAGAAGACTCTGGTGTTTTTATTACTACGCCAGAAGTCTACGAATGGATAAAGCGAGGGTTGCCAGAGTTTGAACCAAAACAAGAGTTTGTTTTGGCGGATGCTTCAGTTTTGCCAGAAGATATGTTGTTGGCAATGCCGGGCGAGCACAACCGACTTAACGCCGCCCTTGCCTATGAAGCGCTCTTGGCAGTGGGGCTAAATGAAGATGAGATTTTTGATGGCTTCGCCACTTTTCCCGGGGTACCGGGGCGCTTGCAGTTGGTGGGTGATATAAACGGCGTGCGTATTTACAACGACAACAACGCCACCACTCCCACCGCCACCGCCGCGGGCATTAAGGCGGTGGCACAAGGTAAAAATGTAGTTCTGATTATGGGTGGGGCGGATAAGGGTTTGGATTTGATGCCGCTAGAGGAGGCTATTGCTGAGCAGGTGAAAGCGGTGGTGTTGTTAGCGGGTACTGGCACCGACAGAATCAAAGAACAGTGTGCGGGGGAGGTGGTATCTACCTTGGAGGAAGCAATTAAACTAGCGCTTAGTAAAGCCGAGCGCGGAGACGTGGTTTTATTTTCACCGGCTTTTGCGTCTTTTGGTATGTTCAACAATGAGTACGAAAGAAATGATTTGTTTATGAAATTAATCGGCGAATATGAAGCTGAGTGATTACAAGAAAATCCATTTCGTGGGGGTGGGTGGAATCGGGATGTCTGCTCTGGCTCGATTGTGTAAAAATGAACATAAACAAGTGAGTGGTTCGGATCGTACGCCGTCAATGATCACCGAAGCGTTAGGGGCGGAAGGCGTTCGCTTTTTCCCGAGTCAAAGCGCAACTAACATCACCCCCGATATAGATTTGGTGGTTTACACCGAAGCTATGCCAGTTGATCATGAGGAATTAGTGGCGGCTAGGGAGCAGGGAATTGTTATCATTAATTATTTTGCAGCCTTAGGAATGGTAGCAAATGAATATTATTTAGTGGCAGTAGCCGGTAGTCACGGTAAGACAACCACAACCGCGATGCTCACCGATATTTTTGAAGCGGCCGGACTGGATCCGACTGCAATCGTGGGTTCGCTGCGCGCCAAGACCAATAGCAATTATCGTTCGGGCAAGAGTAAGTACTGCATTGTAGAGGCCTGTGAGTACCGGCGTGATTTTTTGAGTCTTACTCCAGATATTCTCGTTATTACCAATATCGAACATGAGCACGTTGATTATTATAAGAATTTAGTTGAAGTGCAGAGGGCTTTTAGGGAGTTGGTGGGGCAGGTGCGGGCGGGCGGTTTTGTGGTGGCTAATTTGTCTGATGAGAAAGTCAGACCTTGTTTAGAAGAATTAGCTGAGGATGTTTCGGTGATTGATTATGGTAAGTATTTTAATCCGTTGCGACAGTTGACTATGCCGGGGTTGCATAATCAGCAGAATGCCGCCGCCGCGATCGCGGCGGCGGCACAAGTAGGCATCGTCCCAGATAATGCCACCACCACCCTGATGCAATTTGCCGGTACCTGGCGACGGTTTGAATACAAGGGAGAGGTAAATGGGGCGAAGGTTTACGATGATTACGGTCACCACCCGACAGAAATTGTTGCCACCATCAAAGGGGCGCGTGAGTTGTATCCGCAGTGCCGATTGATTTTAGTTTTTCAACCCCACACTTATTCGCGCACTAGTGAGTTATTTGCAGATTTTGTAAAAGCTTTAGTCCTAGCAGACAAAAGTTATATTTTGCCAATTTACGCGGCCCGGGAAGAAAACTTAACCGGCATAACCCACATTGCCTTAGCACAGGCCGTTGGTACGCAGGCGGTGGTTAGTGATGATTTTCCAACCACTCTAAAGGCTTTGCGTAAGGAGGTGGGGACAAAAGACTTAGTGTTGGTAATGGGGGCGGGTGATGTTACCAGTATCGCTAATCAGCTTGTTTTATGAAAGGAAAATTGTCTGTAGTCGCTACGCCGATTGGTAACCTTGAAGACATTACACAGCGAGCCCTGCGTGTACTTAGGGAAGCTGATTATGTTCTGTGTGAGGATACCAGGGTGACCGGCAAATTACTGGCTCACTACGAAATAAAAACAATTTTACGACGGTACGATGCGCACACGAAAGTCGGCACACACGAACACATTCTCGAAGACTTAGCGAATGGTAGACACATCGCGTTAGTCTCGGATGCCGGTACCCCCGGAATCTCTGACCCAGGTGTATTACTTGTAGCTAAGGTTCGCGAAAATTTACCAGAAGTTACAATTGAAACTATCCCCGGTGCCTCCGCTCTGACTGCGGCTTTTGCTATCGCCGGTTTGGTCGGTAATCAATTTACCTTTCTGGGTTTTGTTCCGCACAAGAAGGGTAGGGAGACATTTTTTAAATCTTTAGAAAAGTACGAAATGCCAGTGATATTTTACGAATCAGTACATCGGATTATGAAGACCTTGCAGTCCTTGCAAGACCATCAGCCCGAGACAACTTACATTACGGTGGCGAGGGAACTTACCAAACTGCACGAAGAGGTGGTGCAGGGCACTCCAGCTGAGGTGCTTGAGTACTTTACTGAAAATCCTGATAAGCAACGCGGTGAGTTTGTAGTGATCGTGTCTTAAGTACCCTTCCCGAGGCGAATTATCCACATTTTCGCGTGGTTTGTAGTTTTGGGTTATACTGCCCTAGTAAATTATTCTATAATCCTGTTATGTCTAAAGAAACCATTGTATTTTTTTCCGGTCTTTTACTCACGATTATTCCTTTTTTAGGCATTCCCGAGATTTGGCGCTCGTACGCTATCGTCGGTTTGGGTGTAATCTTAATCATCATCGGCTATTTTCTACGCCGGGCGCTTTATTTGACGCGAATTGATTATGGTAATGGCGAGCGGGGGACGGACTCTTTTGTCGAGACCACGGAACCACTTTTTAAGGAGGCGGAGCCAAAATAAAATTTACTTAACAAAACAGCCAATTTACTAAGTCACCAGCAAGCTGTGGCTAATGACCCAATAATTAGTCTCGAGTATTGTATTATAGGGCTATGTTAGAGGACGAGCAGCGCGAGCGGCGCTTTTATGCAGTTAATTTTAAAGAAGACATACCCCAATCTGGTAAGGGGGTCTTAATCCCTTATCAAAAAAAATCCATAGCAAAGACAGGGGCTTATTGGCAGAAGTTGGTCCCGTATGTGGCTCCAGCTTTAGTGACAGTGACCGCCACTCTCTTTATTTTTACTCTCGGCACGATTGGTATGGAAACTTATCTAAGACAACAGACTGCCGCCCTCCCCAGTATCACCATCATTAATCCGCTTACGAAAGAAACAAGATCTCTGAATTATGGTGTGCAGGTCTTGCTCGAACAACCAAATTTTTTTGCCGATACCCGGGACGCTTTTATTCAGTCCGAAGTAACTTTTGTTGAAGCGGATTTGGTGGAGATGCAATTACGTTATTTTGTAAATGGTGTTTTAGTAAAAAGCTTTCCGATTTTAGCCAAAGGCGCACCGGGTTCGTGGTGGGACACGCCAGCCGGTCTTTATGAAATTGAATCCAAGCAAGTCAGAAATTATTCTTCATTCGGACAAGTCTATAAACCGTGGAGCCTGGCTTTCCAGAGTAATTTTTTCATTCACGGTATCCCCGAGTACACTAATGGTGACCCGGTTGAAGCAGATTTTCCGGGTGGGGGGATTCGCTTAAACACGACTGACGCTGAAGAACTTTTTTCGCTAGTAGAAACCGGCACGCCTGTCTTAGTCCACGAATTACCTAAAAATAATGAAAAGTTTCTCTACGAACCAAAAGTGGTAGAACTAGAGACTGCACACTATCTGATTGCTGATATCGAGAGTAGCACAGTTTTAGCTGCCAGCAGTCTCGAAACAGCGGCGCCGATTGCTTCTGTGACAAAGTTGATGACGGCGCTGGTGGCAGCGGAGAATCTAGACCTGGATAGCAGTGTGTTTATTGAGCAACCGACTTTTGTGCAATCACTTGTCCCGCGACTGAGCGAACGTAACAAAGTTTCTCTGCTGAGTCTTTTGCAGTTGACTTTACTTGAATCTTCAAACGAGGCGTCCGAAGTCATCGCCGACCAGCTTGGGCGTGATCGTTTCATTTCACTGATGAACGAAAAAGCCGCCGCCATCGGACTTAGTGATACTTTTTTTGCCGACCCCTCGGGACTTTCGGCGGAAAACATTTCTACCTTAAGTGATTTGCTTAAATTGACGCAATACATTCATACCAATCGAAAATTTATTTTTGAAATGACTGTCGGTCAAAATTCTCCGACAGCGTTTGTAAACAATGAGTTTGGCGAGTTAATTAACTTTAACGAAATTGCTGGCGTGGAAAATTTTGTCGGGGGTAAGGTGGGGGAGACTTTAGCCGCTGGTCAAACTTCTATATCACTGCACACGATAAACGTGAGAGGTGTCACGCGCACGTTGGCGATTATTGTTCTGGGTTCACAAGACCGAAACCGTGACGTGCAAATTTTATACCGTTACGCCCTTGAGCATTTTGCTCGCTAGTTTTTACCTAGGGTTTCCCTCTGTAAATTAGATAAAAAAGACCAGGGGCGATTTTTTGGTGTTATACTACAGATAATTATGAGCTTTGATCCAGAGAAGATTACTTTTTTTGCAAAGACTGATGCGCGTGGGCAACAGGTGCCGTTTGGTATTAAAGCTAAGGATAGACAACGGCATATGTATGTCGTAGGGAAGACGGGTATGGGTAAATCCACTCTCCTGGAAAATATGGCGGCACAGGATATTCAAAACGGTGAAGGTATGGCTTTTATTGATCCGCATGGTTCAGCAGCGGAAACTCTTCTTGATTATGTACCCGAACACCGCGTCAATGATGTCATCTACTTTGCTCCGTTTGATTTATCAAATCCAATTTCTTTCAATGTTATGGAGGATGTGGGTATCGACAAACGCCACTTGGTGGTCTCGGGCTTGATGTCGACTTTCAAAAAAATCTGGGTGGATGCCTGGAGCGCGCGTATGGAATACATTTTGACCAACGCCTTGTTGGCACTCATCGAATATCCTGATACCACCTTGCTTTCTGTCAATCGTCTTTTCTCCGATAAGAGTTATCGGAATCGAGTTGTTGATTACATCAAAGACCCCGCCGTCAAGGCTTTTTGGACAGAAGAGTTTGCTAATTATACGGACCGCTTTGCCGCCGAAGCCCTGCCGGCTATTCAAAATAAAATTGGCCAGTTTACTGGCAATCCGCTCATCCGTAACATCATTGGTCAACCCCATTCCAGTTTTGATATTCGCCAAATAATGGACGAGAAAAAAATTCTTATTATGAACTTATCTAAAGGTTTGGTGGGGGAGACTAACGCCAATTTGCTTGGTTCAATGCTCACCACGCGTATTTACTTGGGGGCGATGAGTCGAGCCGATTTGCCGGTTGATAAAATGCGTACGATGCCGAACTTTTATTTTTATGTGGATGAGTTTCAGTCTTTTGCCAACGCCACTTTTGCCAACATTCTCTCTGAAGCTCGTAAGTACCATCTTAATCTGGTCATTGCCCACCAGTACATTGAACAGATGGAAGAAGACGTGCGCAATGCCGTCTTTGGTAACGTCGGCACAACCATCTCATTTCGGGTCGGCCCGTTTGACGCTGAGGTTTTGGAGACAGTTTTTTCACCCCGGTTTATGGCGACCGATCTTGTTAATCTTGGTTTTGCCCAAATTTATCTAACGCTAATGATTGACGGCATTGGCTCTCAGCCATTTTCAGCGGTAACATTACCGCCAGTAGAGCGACCGCACGTGTCGTGTAAGGATATGGTGATTGCTGCCAGTCGGCGTTTGTATACCAAGCCAAGATCAGTGGTAGAGCAACTAGTAGCAGATCTGCATACGCCGATTAAGGAAGAAAAACCACCGCGGCGTGATAAAGAGACTGAAGCTGAAAGACGACCGCCGGCAAATACTAAAATCAGCAACGGTAATAATTCAGACACGGCAGCGAAGACACGAGAAAATAAACCACTAACACCAAGACGTGATGAGTACAGAAGTCACTCTGAATCACCGCCCTCTGAGTCAGAACGAAAACCGCCATTACGTAACGGAGAACAAAGAAATCACTACCAATCATCACCGCCGCGTTCCGGGCAGACGAGAGAACGAGAGCATTCCGAACGTCCTCCTGAAAATAGAGAAAATCTAAGAGAGGGAAAGCGCGAGGCGAAAGCGGAAACAAAAGTAACGCCAGAACAATCACTTACGGAATTGCGTGCCATTCTAGCTAAATTAAGTGCTAACGAAACAAAATCTACTTCACCCGATAATAAATTAGCAAACTCTAACCACAAGCTAAGTGGTGACCAAAAGTCTGATTATAAAAAATTACCGACACCACAAAATCAACCTAAGCTGGTGAAAACTGTCGACAAGATAAGTTTGTCAGTAACAAAAAATCATTCAGAAAATACAGACCAAAGAGATGCAGATGTTCGACCAGAAGTGATGGCGGCGGAGGCGGCACAGACTTCTTTACCAGATACGTCTTTAGCCAAAGAAGAAATTGCTCGTTTGGCGGCGGAGGCGGAGGTGGCTTTGCAGAGATTAGAAACCAACACCACACAAAATGACAATCCGTTAGCACCCAAGAAAATCGAGCGCATGTTGCGTTCCTCTGGCAACGAACGGTCGCCCTTTACTACCTAAAATTTTTGGTTATGTGGTCTCGTTTAACTCTCCTCACACTCTTAGTCATACCGCTGCCAGCTTGGGCGATAACCATTAGTGAGATAGCGTGGATGGGTGGAACGGCTTCTCATAACCACGAGTGGATAGAGTTGTACAACGGTACGGGTGGAGACGTGGTACTGGAGGGTTGGACTTTGAGCGATGGAAACAATCTAAATATAAATCTCTCGAACACAGTAGACCCTTCCGGTATAATCGAAGCTGGTGCTTATGCGGTTTTAGAACGAACCAGTGACGATACGGTGAGTGGTCCCGCTTTTTTAATCTACACTGGATCCCTAGTTAACTCGGGGGCGACTTTGACGCTGCGTGATGCCTCGGGGCAGATTAGAGATCAGGTGGCTGGCGGTGAAAATTGGCAGAATATTGGTGGTGACAATATAACCAAAGAGACAGCGCAGTACACGCCAAGTGGCTGGATAACAGCCGTGGCTACACCGGGCCAGCCTAACGCCACCGTCGGTAGTGCGCCCAGCGCTACCGCAACCAGTACCGCTACTAGTACGCCAGAAAATACTGTGGTGAGTACAGTGGGTGGCACTAGGAGTGTTTCGCGTCAAAAATCACCGCCAGTCTCAATGAATCGCTTACCGCCAAATGAGCTTGCTCTAAGTATGAATTTACCGGACTATGTTTACGTTAACGAACCAGTAAATTTTACTGTGACCCCGAGAGGAGTGGCCGACACCCTAAGCGCCTCTCTCCGCTACACTTGGAACTTTGGTGATGTTAATGCCACTCGGGGTCGGACAGTGACGCACGCTTATGAATACCCAGGGACTTATGTGGTACAGGTGACAGCTGAGTTTGCCAGCTTACGAGAGGGCTTGCAACACACCATCACTGTCTTACCGGTTACTGTCTCGCTCACTCGCAATGAAGCTGGTGATATTCAACTACATAATGATGCGCCGTACCCTTTAGACCTTTCTAAGTACACGCTAACTGGACATAACACTCTAATTATCCCTAAAGGCACAGTGATCTTGCCACGCGGGACAATTACTATTCCGTGGCACCGAGTGGAGGACGTTAATAGGCAGAGTTTGGTTTTGTTAAGAGATGCGCTTGGTAACGTAATGGCAAAAGCGCCAATTGGAAAAATAGCAGTAGCCGCGGCGAGAACAGCTCCGGAAGTAATGGCTTACAATCAAGCACCCACACCACCGCGGTTGGTGGTAGCGACTCCGCCCGAGCCGTTGGTGCTAGCTCATAACACACCAACCAACGAGCCGACAGTAGTAGCTGTAACGGAAGCTGGGGGTGGTGAGAGAGGTGAGGGTGAGGTGGTGTTGGTAGAGGCCGGGGGGGGGGGGGGGGGCGCCCCCACCCCCCCCCCCCCCCCCGCCC
>DBNX01000008.1:0-27197 GCA_002299465.1 Patescibacteria group bacterium UBA661 | reverse complement strand
GCTGCCCCCCCCGCCCCGGCCCACCGCGCCTACGCCATTTGGCTAGCATTGATTTTGCTAGTCTTACTTTTCATCTGGCTGACACCAAGACGTCAGACTGCACCACCAGTCGAAACACAAGCAACCAAACCGCCATTTTTCAACTGATAATTTCATCTTTGATTGGAGTGAAGTCTTCCACCGCAGAATCTAATTACCCTAGAAAGTACGGTATACTAATCACGATATGGTTCGTCGAGATCTTTTTCATACGGATGCAGCCGAAGCCGAACAGCGGTCTATTCAGTCTGTTATCAACAAAAAAAGTTACGAACGGCGTAGCACCAAAAATCTCTCGGTAGAAGAAGCTCGCAATGCCGAGGCAGTTTACAAAATGAAGTCCACCCGAGATGTCACCCGCGTGCTTTTTATCTCTTACGACGAATCACTTCTCAATCCTGCCCAGCAGTCTCTGGACGGCTACACCAACATTGCTGATTTATTCGATGAGGTGCATATTTTAATTTTGCGGACTGGTATCCCTACTAAGACACCAGTTCTGCGGGTGGCTGATAATGTTTGGTTGTACACAGCTACTCACGAATACTGGTGGCTTACACCCCTAGCGGGTCTGCGATTGGCCGTTGATCAGCTAGTCTTTGCGGAAGGGTTTCGTCCGGATTTGATAGTAGCACGCGATCCATTTGAGTCAGCCGCTCTCGCCTTGGTGCTTGCCAATAAATATAATCGATCAGTACAAGTACACATCTTAGAAAATTACCTGGTGCCAGATTTTGTTAAAAAACCCTACGGTAAGTGGCGTCGTTGGTTGGCTAGTTTTGTCTTACCGCGTCTTAAGAGTGTACGCACTAACACTAGGGCCACCTACGACGCCTTGCTTAAGGTGTACAAGATTCAAGATTTATCACTGTTGCCGCGTTTCAATAATTACGAAGCGCTGATGAGGCAGCCTGCTACCGTCAATCTAAAAGAAAAGTACAAACCATTTGTCTTCATAATGCTCTACGTGGGCAGACTGACACCTGACGCTGCTTTGCCCACCCTATTAAAAGCGGCTCGTTTTGGTTTACTCAATCCTTACGTTGGTCTCATCGTGTTGGGGCAAGGACCAGGACAGAAAGAATTTGAAACCCGCGCTGAGATGCTAGGGGTGCGTGAGCAAGTGGTCTTTGAGCCAAAAATAAACGACGTTGTACCTTATCTAAAATCAGCCAACGTACTGATTGTTCCTGATACCAATTCAGAAAGCGAGGAGATTGTTATCAAGGGTGCGGCGGCAGGCATACCGCTCGTGCTGGCGCGAACGCCGGCGCGGGAAGATATTTTTGTTGATGGTGAATCAGCGCTGCTTTGCGACCCTAACTCGTCTGATGATTTTAGCTTAAAGCTTAATCTCCTTATGAACGATGTGGGTTTGCGTGGTCAGATGACAGAGGCGGCACAAGCGATGGTGCGGGCGCGCTTCCATGAAAATCAGGAAGATTATGAACGGGCGTATCGCGAAAGTGTCGAGCAAGTATTTTTTCTGGATGATACACTACAGACCGAGACAGCTATGGCTGAACCTAAAGATAAATCATCTAAAACTTAAGTTATGCATCCGAGAAACACTTTTTTGTCTTTCCTAGGTATTGGTTCACACACTGCCGCACCACTTCTCTACACTTATGTAGCTGAAAATCCGGGTGCTTGTCTCGCCTCTAAACCGACACACTTTTTTTCTAAGACAGAGGTGTTTGCCAAAGGGACAACTTGGTACGAAGCCCAGTTTCCAAAAGCTAAAGCTGGGGCTTTGCGTGGTGAATTGGCTCACAATTATCTTAGCAACGCTGCTACTGCTGGCTTGATTGCGCGCACTTATCCTGACGCCAAGCTGTTGGCAGTGATTGAAAACCCCTTGGTGAGTGTGCGAGTGGAGTACATAGAGGCTATCCGCAGTCGCCAAATCAGTCGCCAGACTGCACTAGCGCAATTTCTTAAAATGCGTCCGGAGGTATTATTGCGAGCTTGTTACGGTCGTCAACTAGTGCCTTATTTTAGTTACTACTCCGCACTGGATTTGTTGGTTTGGCTGGCATCAGATATTCGCGAAGATCCGCTTAAGGCGGTGCGAGTTACTTACGAACACCTGGGTTTGCCGGCGGATTTTGTGCCGCTTAAACTCCGTCATTTGGTAGTGGCTGAGGACGATGAAGTTAGACGGGGTTTACTCAAACGGAGTGGTCGCTTTGTGCGGGAATTGATTCGGTCTGGTTATGGTTATCTTGTGAAGATTACAAACCAAAAACCACCACCCACCGAGACCGCTTCTGAATTAGCTCGCAAGCTAAGCCTAGAGCCAGAATTAGAGGAATATCTAAAAGACTATTACCGCGAAGACGTGCGTCAATTATCAGACTTACTCCACCGCGATTTGTTGGTCGAATGGGGTTTTGCTGAGGTGTCCGCTGTAGGTGACCCTCGACAAGAAAAAACCCGGCGGTAGGGCTTCCGTCCTAGGCAGCTTGCATAGGACGTCCTCCCTGCAAACACCTGGGTAGACAAAAATGGTACAATAACAACCGCTTCCCTTATGGAAAACAAAAACCAACCACAAACGACAATACCAAAAGTAATTCACTACGTGTGGGTGGGTGGAAAGCCACTCACGCCCTTGGTCGAGCGCTGTGTAGCGAGTTGGCAGAAATACTTACCCGATTATGGAATTAAAAAGTGGGACGAAACCAACAGCCCCATGGATCACCACTATGTGCAAGCGATGTACGCTCAAAAAAAATGGGCGTTTGTCTCAGACTATATCCGATTTTGGGCGCTTGCCCGTGAGGGGGGTATTTATCTGGATTGTGACACTGAAGTTTTGAAGTCTTTTGATGACCTTCTCCACCACAAAGCTTTTTTTGGACAAACTAAAGATGGAATGACGGCAGCTGGAGTGATTGGAGCTATTCCTCACCAGCAAGTCATTCTCGATATTTTGGCTGTTTATGATGCTGACAAAGCTTACACCATTGCTCGTACCTCACCACGCACAGTGACCGACGTATTAGCGACGGGTAAGTATGCAGATGTAGCAGTCTACGATTATCGTTATTTCAATCCGTGTGATGATGGGGAAGTCCGCACAAAAGAAAAACTTGTCCTAGCTTACACCGACAACCATTGGGCAGAATCCTGGGTCTCGTTTGCGCGCGCTCGCAAGCTCGCGCGCCGCCTCGGCATAATGCCGTTTATTAAAAAACTGAATTTCTGTAGAGGAATAAACCCCAGACAATAAATTTAATTACCACAAAAATGATACCAAAATTAACCACTTGCAAGTTGTGTTCCGGAGAATTGTTTTTAGCATACGAAGCAATGAAAGGTTATGTAGAGGATTCTCGTTTTGATATTTATGTATGTAAATCATGCCAGTTGTCTTGCGTGTCGCCACTAAGACCTGATGAAAAAGTCTACGAGAGTATTTATAAAAATGCTGAACATGTTCCTGGATACGAAAGGTACACTCGTTATGCTGAATTAGTTAAACTGGTTAAAGACCCACTCAGTTTACTAGCTAACTCAGAAAGTGCTTACTGGAGTGTCATTGAATCAATCAAAAAGTTTTTTCCTAAAAAAGAAGAAACTTCCGTCCTTGAGATTGGTAGTGGATTAGGGTATTTAACATACGCATTAAATAAAAATGGTTATACGGCCGTGGGCGTTGATATCTCCAAAGATGCTGTAGATAAAGCTGATAAAAACTTCGGTAGTTTTTATCAAGAAAAAAATATTTTTGAGTTACCAAAAGAAGAAAAAAGATACGACTGCGTGATAATGATGGAAGTAATAGAACATGTGGAAGACCCAGGGGTTTTTATTGAAGCTGGCTTAAAACTCTTAAAACCAGGCGGTAAGTTAATTGTGACCACTCCTAATAAATCAGCTTCTAGTAAAGACACTATTTGGAATAGTGATTTTCCGCCAGTCCACCTTTGGTTTTTGACTGAAGAAAGTATCAGTCGATTGGCTGTCAGATTGAATAAAAATTGTGAATTTTTTGATTACACTGAATATTCAAAAAAATTTTATAGTCCACAATACTGTGGTTCGATTGAGGATATACAGAGGAATGTACCACGACTTTCCAAAGACGGGGAAGTTCTGCCGACAATGGTCGTTAGTGACACAAAAACGAAATTATTTGGACTGCGGGGTCGATATGTTCTTTCGTACGTATTGCGACGCTTAAAGAAAAAAACAATTTCAGAGCGGTCAACTACAATGTGCTTTATTTTAAGTTAGTTATATGTTTAAGACATTTTTCATAAATCTAGAAAAAGACACGGAGAGGAGGATTTTTATGGAAGAACAATTAAATAATCTTGGCATACCGTATGTTTGGCAAGTGGCAGTTGATGGTCGTACGTACGAACCATCATCAGATGAATACGATGTAGATTATATTAGACGAGAAAATGAGAAAACTTTGACACCAGGTGAGCTCGGTTGTGCTTTGTCACACCGCTTGATCTTGGAGCGGATTGTTAAAGAGAAGATTAGCTACACTTTAGTCTTGGAAGACGATGTGCTGTTACCAGAAAATTTTAAGTCTGTGATAGAAAAAGAAATTATTAAAAACAATAAGCGAACGCGCTGGGACTATTTACTTTTTGATTACCCCCCAGTTGGGTATGTGTTTTTAGTGCTATGGTTTAGTGGTGTTAAGCGTCGTTATAAACTATCATTGACTTTAAGAGACAAAGTTTTTTTTATTGCTTTCCATAGTCTTAAGTTTTGTTACATATTACCAATAGCTTTATTTGAAAAGATTCGAGAAATACTTATGACTCTCAGACCTGGACAAGTTAGGTTTTACCGCCCAGTTTATTTTGCGGGCGCATATTTAATAACTCTAGCCGGGGCACAAAAATTACTACCCCTAGCGACACCAATTAGGTACACGGCTGACCGCCTGCCTAACGTAGCGCGACTTAAAAATAACCTTATATTTAGGTGCTTTTCTCCGCGGATAGTTGTTCAAAAACGCCAGCAATTCGGTTCTTCTATCCTAAATATGACAGGAGCAGAAGTGCGCAAACTTTATCCCATGATGGAGTGATGTGAGCTAGAAGTTTATTTTTTAGACTAATATGTAATACAATGGCGAGTATTATCATGAACATAGATAAGAAAAAAAAAGAATACAACCCCCTAGTCTCAATCGCCCTTACGACGTTTAACGGTGGGGAGTTTATCAAAGAACAGATTGACTCTTTACTTAAGCAAACCTACCAGAATTTTGAGATTGTAATTAGTGATGATGGTAGTGAGCAAGAAACTATAGATATTCTGAACTCATACGTAGCGAGGGATGCCAGAATCTCGTGGTCGAGGAGCCCACTTGCCCGGGGGTACATTAAAAATACCGAGAATGCGATTAGTCTGTGTCGGGGCGAAATTATTTTTCTTTGTGATCAAGACGATACTTGGTACCCAGAAAGACTAGCCCGGCATGTGGCAGCGTACAGTGATCAAAGTGTGATGTGGGTTTTCAATAGACTCGTCATCACAGATAAAGATAATCAACCAATTGGTTACATCGAGGACACACTTCCAGATTATTATCGCCACAAGACTATGCTTGAGAATGTTTGGGGGACTTGTATCGGCGGAGCGATGACTTCATATCGAGCCGAAGTGGTGAAGAGAACCTTACCAATTCCTATGTATGCACCAGCTCATGATAGTTGGATACAATTTGCTATCTATCCAGCCAAAGTTTTTTTCATAAATGAAGTTCTTCAGACCTACCGTCAACACGATCAAAATCAAGTTGGTATGATGACGCCGTCAGATATTGATGTGCTCAGGAATAGAGAACATCAGGCCATTACTGCTAACTATATCCGTTTGTGGGGATATAGTAAAGAAAAACATTTACCATTTTGGAAGCGGACTTTTGTGTTAATGGTGTATGGACTGAAACGAATACGTCTGTCCTGCCGATATTTGGTAGGACAGACAGATGGAAAGATTCGTTAGTCTAAACAGTTTTTGAATCGATTCGTGTTAGTCTTGTGTATGCAGAAAATAATTCGGGGTTTCAAGTTCATAGGGAAGCATCTGATGCGAAATCCTAGATATCTAGCCACGTACTGTTTTTGCTATTGGCGTTTAAAGTACATACCCGACATAAAATTTTTGCAACCTGACGAGATTTCTAATTTGGTATCATCCGGCAAGTCCATTATCCGTTTTGGTGACGGAGAGATATATTTATTGAATTATGGTGATATACCATTTGCAAAATCAACTAAAAAAATTCGGGATGGTTTTTGGAAGATTATTAAATCTTATGATAATTCTTCTCCGTATGTGATTGCCCTAAATCCAATTCCACTGCAATGCCCCAACAAATTTTTACTTTCTAAGAATTTGTTGACATGCTGGCTACCAAGCAAAGTTTGCTATAATCTGTATTTTAATAAGCAAGCATCCTATGCTGACGCCGCAATGTTTTATTATAGAAGTACAATAAAGAAATATTTTGAAAAATATTTTTTAACAAAAAAATTAATGTTTGTAGGAAATAAGAAACAAATTGACTTTCTTAAAAATAATAAAAATTTAACCTTACAATTTAATAAATATATTGAAGTGCCTGAGACAGGCGCACAGTTCCATGTTGAAAATATAAAAAATGACATTCTGAATCAGATCAGCGGATTTATGAATGATTGGGTTGTGCTAGTGTCATTTGGGCCGTCAGCTAAGGTTGTGGCGTACGAATTATCTCTAGTTGGTGTACAAGTGATTGATGTTGGACAAGGAATCGTGGCCAGCTACAATGATGAGGACCATCCTTTGGTAGATAACTTAAAGGAATTACAGTAATTATTTTATAATGGACTACAAATTAACTGAGATACTTAAAAAATATTTACCCAGGACTCTTGTCTGTATAATAAAAAGTTTCAGAAAATCCTTACGCAATTTGCGTAGATACAGCATAAATTTTGGTAATGATGTATTGGTGACACTGAATATTGAGTCGATACGATTTAAAATTTTTTTAAATCCTTACAAAAATGGTGGCGTGGATGAGGATGTTTATGCCAAACGTAGCTGGGAACCAGAGGTAATGAGTAAAATAAAATCTTTCCTACCAAGAGACGGAATCTTTTTCGATGTTGGAGCTAATATTGGGGTATATTCGCTTTTTGCGTCACGTATTATGAGTGAGGGTCGTGTGTACGCCTTTGAACCGATTAAGAGAATTCAGACACAACTAGCAAAAAGTATAAAAGAAAATAATATTAAGAACATATCTCTAGAGCCATTTGCACTCAGCGATAGAAGTGGTACTTATGCTATCTCGTTAGTGCAAGAGAATATTGGAGCGTCATCTTTGCAAGATGTGTCATTGATGCGGGACGTACAATCTACTGAAGTGATTGCAACTGAAATGATGGATGTATTCTTAAATAAAATTGATAGACTTGATGTTATCAAAATGGATATTGAGGGTAACGAGTTTGAGGCGTTGAGGGGCGGAGAACATATCGTGCGAAAGTTTAAGCCAATTATGATTATTGAGTTTAGCCCACATTTATACGAAAAGGACTACCAAGGGAAATCATTAGAGTTATTTTATTTTATAAAATCGCTCGGCTATGATATTGGCGTGATTGAGAACCAGCTAATTGATATTGAAGAGCGATTAAAAAATAGTGACTTTTCTAACTTGCACTGCAATTTACTGTGTTCACCAAATTGACTCATTTATTAAAAAAATCTTTCAACTCTTTTAGTTGTGCAGAAATGTCGGGAATTGTGTAATCTGACAACAAGCACTTGTTCATGGTTTCAGGTGTTTCAAAAGGTGTAATCGTGATGTCTTTTTCATAGACAGCTTTGGCGATGGTGAGGATGTCGTATTTCGAATGGTGAGTGGCGGTGCCTAGTTGGGTAAGGGTAGGGGCGTCTTGCCAACGATTTATTAGATGTTGACATTGCTTTGCCCACTCTAGGGTGGTGATACCGTTCCAGTAGTGATTGGTGTAACCACGCACGCTGCCGGTCTGGCTGAGAAACCAATCAAGCAGTGAGAATGTTGTTGATTCTTCGTGACCAATTATCGAGGTGCGGATAATCTTGGTGTTTTTACTAGATTCTTCAAGACATTGAGAAGATTTGGCTTTACTCATTCCGTAGACGTCTGTGGCGTCGCGGGGTGCGGTCTTGGTGTAGGCAGTGCCCGGCTTGATAAATCCACTGAATTCGCAGTCGGTAGTCGGGTGGACTACCGGTCTACCGATAGTATCAAGCAGAATGGGCAGGTCGGTGTTAAGGGCTACATACTCGGCATCAGACAAGGGCTTCTTTTGTGGTATCTTACCAATACCATTGATGATGAAGTCTGGATTCAGCTTGATTATGGAATCAACAAATTCTGATTCGCCATAACGAGCAGCTAGTGTTACTACGGTATGTCCAGATTCAGCAAAATACTTTGCCACCGCACGACCGAGCATTCCTTTGTGACCGAGCACGAGTATTTTCATTTTATTGAGAAAAGAAATTATATCCCTTGAGTAGCGCGTGCAACTCATCCTTGCTTACTAGACAGTCTTCTGACGAAAGTCCGTTTGGTCCGAGCTTACTTTCGTGATAGATGGTCTTGTTGTGAAGCAGGAACATATTATTTTTGGCGTCGTAAGTGACACGCTCTTTTTCAAACGGGGAGATCATCTGTTCGTGGTATTTTTCACCAAGACGCGGTGTGCCGAGTTTCCACTTTAGATTAAACTCGGTCTCGTAAATTTCAAAAAGATCTTTAACGCGGAAGGATTTTAGGTTGGGTATGACATTAAATCCGTCGGTGGCTAGGGCGTATTCGATGGTGTCCATCGCTTCCTCGATATCGATCATAAAGCGAGTCATTTCTTCGCCATAGAGATGGAGAGGGTAGTCATTCTTGATAGAATCCCAAATAAGCGGAATCACTGAGCCGGTTGAATTTAAAACGTTTCCGTAAATTACGGAGGTAAGCTTGGTGGGTGTAGTTTCGGCATTTACCACAAACGCTTCCCCGGCGACATATTTCATTGCTCCATAAATAGTGGTGGCCCCACGACTTTTATCGGTAGAAATGAAAGCGGCCGCTTTGAGTTTGTTTTGGGTGGCAGCACGGCGTGAGTTGAGTGCACCGTGGACAATTATCTCCAATGACTCATCAACATTTTGGTCGACTGCCTCAATTTGTTTGAGCGAAGCGGCGAAAATTCCGATGGTGTGTCCTTGTGATGCCTCTGTAAGGAGTCTTTCGTTGCGAACATCACCGATGACGCACTGCACTTTTGGGAATTGTTTTTTTAGATAGTAGTGCTTGGCTTCATCGCGACTGTAAATTGTAATTTCGTTATTATTGTAATAACGTCGAACTAGATTACTTCCCAGATAACCAGCTCCACCTGTAATGAATATTTTTTCGTTTTTTAACATGAATAGACAGGTCGGTTGTTATTGTAAGAGTATGATATTATGCCAGCAAAAGCAAGCGTATGAAAGCTATTAAGGTAACAGTGGTGACGGTAGTTCACGGCTTACGTTGGAAGTATCTTAGGCAGGTCTTGGATGCTTGCGTGGGCGAGTCTCGATATAGTACTTTTATTATCGTTGATAATGGTTGCGCGGATGCGGAAGCGCTTGATGCTTATGCCGCTCCATACGGGGAGCGGTTTGTAGTTTTGCGGCAAGAGCGGAATATTGGCTATTCCGGTGCGATAAGTAAGGGGTTGCTACGAGCTCGAGATACAGATAGCGATTTTGTTTTTGTGCTTGATGATGATTCTGTGCCAGAAGTGGGAGCTGTTGATTATTTCATTTCTAATCTAGCATTGTTTGTTGGTCGGAAAGTCGTCTTGGTTGGTAATCGTGTTGATGTACCGGGTAACAAAGATATCTTTACCTCAAGACCACTGCAAGATGCTTTGCCCAGAGGGACGATTTTTGAAGTGTTTAGTTTTCGTAAAATAATAAACGCGGTGCAGTTGATGCGTGGTATACCACGGCGAACGGACTTTCCCTTTGTTCCAATTGTCCCTACCGAAGCCTTTGTGACTGGGGGCACCTTTTTACCTATGGAAGTAGTGCGTACGGTTGATGTGCCAGATGCTAGCATGTTTATCTACGGGGAGGATTTAGAGTACGCTTGGCGGGTTAGAAAAGCGGGCTACCAATCGTATGCATGTGCGCGACCCATCATCAGAGATATTGATTTGACCTTCTCTCAGTACGGGGATCATATCTTTGGTCTTTTTGATCCCAAAGTACCTGCTTTCAAAGTTTATTATCGGATGCGCAATGCGGTGCGGATATCTCTTAAACACAGTGATCAGTCATATCCAGTTTTGGCACTCAATGTGTTTTTTTGGTATATCGGTTTACTTTTGGTTGGTCTTTATAAAAATGGATTAAATAAAAATTTTTTAGAACGTGCTTGCTTGGTTGCTGTTGCTCTCTACACTGGTTTTGTTCCGACTACGCCAGTACCTAAGGAGGTGGTGACACCAAAGTAGTTAGGGACGGAGACGATAAATCAGATATAGCCAGATAATCGGATTAAACAACCGACGTCGGAAAGTTTCGTGTATTAGTGGTAACACATTCTTTCGACTTTCTTTGTGTTTATGATAGTTGTCGGTCAGACCTTCAGGGCTATAACCAGACGATATGGTACCAGCTATGTCTTTATAAATAAAATGATTAAGGATTGTCGCTATATTTGAAAAATATAACCACTCCTCAGCGTTTTTTACTGATGTAGGGAAATCAACCCAACCCATTTTTGAAAAATTAAGACAGTGAGTAGCATCACCTGTGAAGCGTTTGGTGAGCAGGCAGTCCCAGTAATAATTTATGTGTTCGCGTCCAGTTTTGTTTTTTGTAAATGATTGGTGTGAGGTGGTGTCAGTGCGGTTTGTTACAAACCAGTCGTGTTTGGTGTAGGTAGCAATAATTTTTGAAAAATTTTTTAAGCAATCTCGCTCAAGCCAATCATCATCGTCTAAAAACACTATATAGCCGGAGAATGATTCTGAGCGCAGGAAGTTTAAGGCTTTATTAACTGAGGCATTTTTACCATGATTTTTATCATTTTTTATAAGGACAAAACGATTATCGTTAGTAACTAAAGCCACGAGGTCTCGATAGTCGCTTTCAGTATCGTCAATAACAATAATGGCTTGCCAGTCTTTTTTACTTTGAGTGATAATGCTGTCCACGGCTCGCAGTACGGCGGTAGGCCGCTTATAGGTGGTCATAATGACAGTGAAGTTTGCTTTCATAGTGTAACTATACGATATAGTATAGTTACACTAATATGCAAGCCGTAAGATTTTGGCAAAACCGTTTAAGAAAGTTTCGCGATCACCCAGCCGCTGTCATCCCGTTCTTTCAGAAGCAATTTTATTATCGGTGGGTGAGCGATAAATACATTCCGCTCTATAAGAATATTCATTTTTTGTCTTATGATGAGACTATAGATAGCATTATTGACAACAATCTTTCGATTGTTCGTTTTGGTGATGAGGTGTTCGATATGTTACTGGGGATCGGCATCTACTTTAACGGTTGGCGACAGCGTTATGACCAGACCCTAGCGCAACGTCTTAAGGAAGTCTTGGCTTCAACTAATGATCGATTGTTGGTTTGTTTTAATCCGGAGTTAATTTTTAAGACGAAGTCGGAAATGGTCGCCCTTGGGATTGGTGAGCAACACCAGTTCTGGACTAACAGTCGAGTGTACTTGAGAGATTATATCCATGCCGAACGAGTTTACGGCAGAGCCTTGGCTTTTCAGGAACGATACAACAAAAATCTACCTTACGATAAAATCATTAAGCACCTAGCAAAGAAACACCTTATTATTGTGGCTAGCAATACAGCTCGCTTTGCTGGTAAACAATTTGGTATCACAACTGATTATATTGAAGGGCCAGCTAGTGATGCTTGGGGAAGTTACCAGCAACTTCTTTCGACCGCACTAGAAATTGCCAGTTCATATGACAAAGAAAAGGTTCTCATTATGACAGCACTTGGTCCGTCTTCTAAAGTGATGGTTTATGATTTAACTAAGGTGGGATTTACTGCCTGGGACACCGGTCAATTTTTTGATTTAGCTCTCGAACGCCTCATTGGTTAATTGTGAATTGGGGGCGACGGGTTTAAGCCAGAAAAAATACAAACCAGCGATAGTGTCAATTACGCCACGTATGTAAACGGCGAGGACTGCTCCGATTAATCCGTAATAAGGCACCAACCAGACAATTCCAGCGATCAGGGAGGTTGGTCCTACGATAGTGGCGAACCAGAGGGCTTGCTTATGATCGACAGCATAAAAATATTGCCAGAGAAGACTTATTGGCACGAATAAAATCGTGCCAATAAATAATTGGGAAATAAATATTGAATCCTTATAAACTGGGAAAAACCAAGTAAATAGATAAGGTGCAGCGAGGATGTAGACAATAATAGGTACTATCAAAGCGATAGCAAATAAAGCTATTTTTTTAAGTAAAGCCCACTTAAATTCGGGACTATGCTTGTCGATTAGTTTAGGGAAAGCCACGGCGTTTAGGTTACTGAGAAAACCATTTAGCTCTTGGGGAATAGCGACTGCAAAATAATAAACAGCTAATTGGGTTGGGCCGAGTAATTTGAAGAGCAGTATTTTGTCAAGGTGAGTGGCTCCAATAAGAAAAACATTTTGTAGTGATACACGTTTTCCATAACTTACGAGAGAAGTGTAAGGTGTGGTGGAGTCGTCTTGTCTAGGATAACGCTGTAGGGTATAGCGAAGAGCGATGAAATGTGAGAGGGCAGTGGCCGCGAAAAAAACGAAGGTCACTAAAATTATATTTTGAGAGAGTAGAATGCTAACGATAACTATGCTAGTAAGAATAAGACGCTGGGCGATTCTAAGCCCTGTATGAATGCGGAAGGCTTTTTTCCCTTGCAGAAAAAACTGATAGTCGCTGAGTGTGTCGTAGACTGGTAGCCAGAGAGCAGCGATGACAAATAGTGTTGCTAGGAGAGTATTATCTACTGATAAGTAATAGATACCGACTCCTAAGAGTCCAATACTGCCGACCAATGAACAAAGGATGCGAAGTCTTATTAGCCTGGGGAGATGAACTTCGTGCCCCTGAGCGGTTGTTCTTGCTAAGGCAATACCAATGCCGGTAAGACTGGTGATGGAGGCGATGGTGGCAAAGGATACAACATATTTATATAGACCATAATCAGCCGGCTCTAGGTAATTAGCAAATATCCAGGCCAGCAAAAGAGAACTGATGAAGACCGCGCCTTGACCAAAGAAAAGCCAACCGCTTTGACTGATTAGGTACACCATGTCAGTTTTTGTGTAGGGTTCGGTTTTTCTTAACAGTAAAAAGAAACGTTCTTTTATAGTCATTGGTAGTGATTAGTATAACAAATGTTTGAGGGTTGATTAACTGAATCTAGTTTGAGGATCTGCTCGTACCTAGTACGACCCTAGGCACGAGCAGATTGTGTGATAATTAATAAAGTAAATCAGTTGACGGCAGAATTTTGAATGTTATATTCTGTAGCCCCACCCACAAAACTGAAAGGAGTGAGCCGTGGCGGAAAGTTTTTTAAAAATCGAGCACAGATTCGTAAAGGTCTACGACCAAGAGCACAACCGAGTGGTCTTTACCGGACTGATTACCGGTTTTGTCGTCGGTGCTAGCGGTATTGGTGTCCGAGCCAACGTCTATGACCTGCAAGCAGATGTGCAACGCGTGATCAGCTTTGAGTACTTGCGTGTCGTTGGTGTTGACAGCATCCACGAAGGGTTGGAGGGTCTTCGTGCCCACCACCCGATCTTTGGTGATGGCATCATCAGCCACGAGCGACGACCAGATAATATGCTGGAAGTCAAGTTGCGCGCCTTAAAGGGTGACAGCTCGCCGTGGTATCCCCTGTACGAAGTGACAGTGCTTGGTCCACAACCACGCCGTACGGTGCCGGCAATGATTTAATCAAATTCGGCATCTGCGGTGTCTAAATAAACCAGTGACAAATAGTCACTGGTTTTTTGTTTGGGCGGGACTTGTCTCGGGGGAGGGCTGGCCATCGTCCCGGGTGGTACTCACAGCTGGTTTTGTGTGATATATTTTCACGCATATGCAAGATTTGTTAAAAGTCATTGTCTACGCCGGACTCTTCGCAGTACCGTTCCTGACGATGTTTGTGGTGAATGATTATTTCTTTCCTTTTATTACTGGTAAGAACTTTGCTTTTAGGATTATCGTCGGGACGGTTTTTGTCGCTTGGGCACTTTTGATGCTCCTTGATGCAAAATACCGGCCGAAGTTTTCTTGGGTAATCGTCAGTTTTACGGCTTTACTTGGAGTGATGTTTTTTGCCAATCTCCTTGGGCAACACCCAAGCTCTAGTTTCTGGAGCAACTTCGAACGAATGGATGGCTATGTGACTTTAGTCCACGTTTTTCTCTACGTGTTAGTTCTGGGTAGTATGCTGACGACGAAGAAACAATGGAACGCTTATCTACACACATCACTGGCGGTTGCTTTCATTACGGCTGTTTATGGCCTAGCTCAGTATGCGGACATTATTCCTACACAAGCCGCTCGAATTGAGAGTTTCCTCGGCAACGCGGCGTATATGGCAATTTATATGTATTTCCATATCTTCGTCGCTTTTTGGTTGTTTGTTGAAAATAAAATTACTCCGTTACGCGTCGTGTATGGATTGTTGATTGTTATGTTCATTTTTACTCTCATCGAAACCGGTACGCGGGGTACGGCCCTGGGTTTACTGGTTGGTGGTACGGTGATGGTGGCTTACATCGCTCTCTTGGGAGCTAAATATCCAGAGTTTCGTAAAGTGGCGGCGGGGGTTTTTGCTGTCCTTGTCTTGTCAGCCAGCGCTCTTTACCTAGCGCGCGATACGGCTTTTGTACAAGACAATCAAAATCTCTCGCGTATTGCTAATATCAACCTGGTCGAAGATTTACAGGTGCGTGGCACTATCTGGGGTATGGCGTGGGAAGGGGTGCAGGAGCGACCAATTTTGGGTTGGGGGCAGGGTAATTTTAACTACGTATTCAATGCTCAATACGACCCATTTCTCTTCAATCAAGAGCAGTGGTTTGATCGAGCGCACAATATTTTCTTGGATTGGCTGATTGCCGGTGGCTTCCTGGGAGCGTTTGCTTATTTTGGTATTTTCGTTGCCTGTCTTTACTACCTAGTCTGGGTGCCGTTTAGGAATCCTGAAGATACCACTTTTACCGTACTTGAACGCGGTGTGATTTTGGGTATCTTGGCTGGTTATCTCACCCACAACTTTGTTGTTTTCGATAACATCATTAGTTACATCTTCTTCGCGGTTATCTTGGCCCTCATTCACGCCCGCGTCGCAGAGCCAATTAAGTGTCTAGAAAAAATAAAAATTGATCGGGCGCTCTTTAACCAATTCTTGGTACCGGCTGGTGCAGTCGTGGTAGTGTTAATTGTTTACACTATCCACTTACCGGGAATGCAGGCGGCTGGAGACATCATCGATGGCTATCGGGCAGAAGACCCGGCGGCGCGGTTGGCGGCCTTTGAGCGAGCGCTAGATCGTGGGTCGTTTGCTCATCAGGAAATCACTGAGCAAATTTCACAGCAAGCAATGAATATGGCTAATGACCAAAATGTTCCAGCTGAAATACGCGATCGTTTTGTGGCACGGGCCGAGCAAGAATTGAATAAGTTGGCAGAGAACAAGCCGGGTGATGCACGCGTGCATGTTTTCTTCAGCTCTTTTTACCGAGCGCTTAACGATTTGGAAGCAGCGGAGCGACAGATAATTTTGGCACAAGAGCTCTCGCCGCGTAAGCCATCAATTATTATGCAGAGAGCGATTATTGAATACTCGCAAAATGATTTGGCCTCGGCTCGGGATTTTTTCCGTGAAGCGTACGAATTAGATACTCGCAACGAGGAAGCGTTAACGTTCTATGCCGGTACTTTGTTCTTACTGGGTGAGCGAGAACAGGCGAAAGCTTTGGCTACCGATGAGCGTATGCTGCAAGTCTTTGCCCAAAATGACTTCTTGGTGTCAGCTGTTAACCAAGCGGGGGATTTGCCATTTTTGGCTTCGCTCTTTGAAGAACGGGTAGAATTACAACCACAAAATGTACAACACTGGGCGTCTTTGTCTTTCATCTATCATCAGCTGGAGGATAGAGAACAGTCGATTGCTGTTTTGGAGCGGGCGATTGTCGCGGTACCGACTTTTGCTACTTCGGCTCGTTGCTTCATCAACAATATTGAAGCTGGTAATGATCCGCAGTTGGGTTGTTAACGACTCCAGATTATGGCACAGCAGTGGCAGGAAAATATTTCTCTCTCTAACTACACCACCCTTAAGACGGGTGGTGTAGCGCGTTACTTTACGACGGTGCGGACGGTGGAGGAGGTTGGGGCGGCAGTCCGTTTTGCGGAGCAAAACGGACTGCCGCCCCTAATACTCGGCGGGGGCTCTAATCTTTTAGTAGCTGATGCTGGCTATCCGGGAGCGGTGATTAAAATAGAGATTGTCGGATGTGATTATGTTGTGAGTGATGCTGATGACGTTTTTTTGACTTGTGGCGCGGGTGAGGCGTTGGATGAGGTGGTTGCGGATACGGTTAGGCGCGGGTATTGGGGGCTGGAGAATCTTTCCGCGATACCCGGCACGATTGGCGCGACTCCGGTTCAGAATGTTGGTGCTTATGGTGTAGAAGTTAAAGACGTAATTGAACGAGTGGAAGTGTATGATACACGCACTCATACCGTAAAAATTTTGTCTAACGCGGATTGTTGTTTTTCTTATCGACACTCAATTTTCAAAACCGAAGAAGGCGCTTCTCTTGTTATTACGAAGGTAACTTTTCGGCTTAGTAAATTGGCGAAACCAAAATTAGAGTACGAAGATTTAAGGCAAAGATTTAGAGCGGATGAGGGGGTAGCGTTGGTTGATTTAAGAGCGGCGATTATTAAGATTCGTGATGGTAAGTTTCCGGATTGGCGAGTGGTGGGAACAGCGGGGTCATTTTTTAAGAATCCGGTGGTGCTGCGCGCGCAAGGCGAAGCCTTGCGCGCGCAGCACCAACAACTCCCACTCTACGCAGTAAACGACAAGCAAGTTAAATTATCACTTGGCTACATTCTCGATAAGATAGGCAATTTAAAAGGTTATCGGCTTGGTAACGTGGGTTTGTACGAGAAGCAAGCGTTGGTTCTTATCAATCACGGCAACGCCACCACTGATGAGATTGTTGCGTTTGTAGCAATCATCAAAGAGAAAGTAAAAACAGAAACGGGAATTGAGATCGAAGAGGAAGTGCGTTTGGTGTAATGAGTGACTAAAGTTTTTTGCCGAGAGTAATTTCAAGCGGAAGAACATGTCAAAAATTTTTGTAATGAAATTTAAAAAATTATTTTTTAAATTTCATTACAAATGTTATCCACAAATTTTTTTCATAAAAGTTATTGTGTAAAAAATTTTTACACGCGATAATGTTAGTAAGCAATCATCTTCTCATCACGATTGTTCTTTACACAGAGAAGAGCTTGCGGTCGAAATTTATTCACCCAATCTCTCATCACAATATGCCAGTAGCAAAGAAAAAGGCAGTCAAGAAAGTAGCGAAGAAGACCGCAAAAAAGGCTGTCAAAAAGGTAGCTAAGAAAGCTGCCAAGAAGACTGCAAAAAAGTAAAGATGGTAAATGGTGTATATCATTTGCCCGTCAAGTTGATAGCATAATCGCCCTCCACAGGCGATTTTGCTTTTTTGTGTTTCTCCATAACTGAGTATATACTAGCGACACTATGTCATTTTTAGATAGATTTTTTGGTCCTTCCTACGGCAAGGAATTAAAGGTTATTGAGCCAATTGTACAAGAAATTAATGAACTGGAAGCGAAAGTCGCCACTCTCACGCCGGAGGCGATAATCAACCGTGTCAGCGAATTGCGTCAATTAGTGCAAGGTAATACCAACACTCTTGATGAGGTGTTGGCAGAAATGTTTGCGCTCACCCGTGAAGCCGCCAAGCGCACGATGAATCTGCGTCATTACGATGTACAGCTCATCGGTGGAGTAATCCTCCATCGTGGTAAAGTCACCGAGATGCGCACCGGTGAAGGTAAAACTCTCGTTGGTACACTCCCCGCGGCACTAAACGCTCTCTCTGGTAAAGGTGTGCATATTGTAACTGTCAACGACTATCTCTCGCGTCGTGACGCAGTGTGGATGGGACAAATCTACGCCGCGCTTGGGCTTTCGGTCGGTGTTATCAATCATAACGCTTCTTATCTATATGACATCAATCACGCTGAGACCGAAACCGAAAAAGATAAAGAACGAGATGAAGTGGGCTCCTATAAAATTGTCTATGATTTTTTAAGACCTTGTTCTCGACAAGAAGCGTACGCGGCTGATATCACCTACGGCACTAACAGTGAATTTGGTTTTGATTATCTACGCGATAATATTGAATACCAAAAAGAAAACCTAAGACAGCGCGGACACGTCTACGCTATCGTGGACGAGATTGACTCTATCTTGATTGACGAAGCTCGTACCCCGCTTATTATTTCTGCTCCCGCCAGTGATTCTGATGATTTATATGCGCGGTTTGCTGAAATCGCCAACAAATTAAAACCCGAAGAGCATTTTACAGTCGATGAGAAGATGAAAAGCATTGCTCTTACCAATGCTGGTATCGAGGCGGCGGAGGGCTTGCTCGGCATTGATAATATTTATACCGAGAAAGGTATCAAGTATGTTCATCACTTAGAAACAGCGGTGCGCGCCCGCGCTCTCTTTAAGCGAGATAAGGAGTATGTGGTGCGTGATGGCGAGATTGTTATCGTGGATGAGTTCACGGGCCGTCTCCAGCCGGGCCGGCGCTGGTCAGACGGTTTACACCAAGCCGTTGAAGCTAAGGAAGGAGTTTCTATTCAGCGTGAGAGTAAGACTTTTGCTTCGGTTACCTACCAAAACTTTTTCCGTCTGTACGATAAATTGGCGGGTATGACGGGTACTGCTCTCACGAGTCAGGAAGAATTTTATACAGTGTACAATCTTGAGGTGATTCCGGTGCCCACCAATCGCCCGATTGCTCGTATTGATCATACGGACTTTATTTACCAAAGTGAGCAAGGGAAATTCAAGGCTATCATCGCCAAAGTGAAAGAGGTGCACGAGAAAGGGCAACCCATACTAATCGGTACTGCCTCGATTGAGAGCAACGAGCGTTTGTCAGCAGCGCTCACAGTCGCCAATGTACCGCATACGATGTTGAATGCCAAAAACCACGAACGTGAAGGCGAGATTATTGCGGCGGCGGGCAAGCGAGGGGCGGTGACTTTAGCTACTAATATGGCTGGTCGTGGCGTTGATATCAAGCTCGGTGGACCAGACGCTACCCTAGAAGAAATCGAGGAAGTGAAGCGTCTTGGTGGATTGTTCGTGCTTGGTACCGAAAGGCACGAGGCGCGGCGTATTGATAATCAGCTACGCGGACGATCTGGTCGTCAGGGCGACCCAGGGGAGACACAATTCTTTGTATCGATGGACGATTCGCTGATGCGTGTTTTCGGTGGCGATCGGGTGAAGGGATTAATGGGGACTTTGAAATTGCCAGAGGACCAACCAATTCAAATGAAGATGGTGGCTAATTCACTCGAATCAGCTCAGACTAGGATAGAGGGATTTCATTTTGATGCCCGTAAGCAGATTCTCGCCTACGACGATGTTCTTAATTTGCAACGTCAGGTAGTTTACGGACGCCGCCATAAGCTCCTCATCGACGAAAAGGAAGAGGTGCTAGCGATGATGGATGAAGTGCGTTTGTTGGCAGAGGATGGGGGAGTGACTTTTACTGCCAAGCAAGCGGAGTTAGGAGAAGAAGTATTTTACAATGTCTTTAGACGCTTTGCCTTGCAGATGATTGATTCACTTTGGGTTGAGCACCTAGAAGTAATGAGCTACACTCGCAACAGTGTTAATCTCCGTGCCTACGGACAACGCGATCCACTGATTGAGTACCGCAAAGAGGGAACTCGACTTTTCAAGGAGATGCAAGCGGCGGTCATTAGCCGCATCAATGAAGTTATACCAAAATTACAACCCATGTTGGTCGAGCGGGAAGAAGCTGAGAAGAAACAAGTTACCGCCGCCGCCCAAGCCGCCGCTGGTAGCAACACCACAAGCAAGACTACTGCCAAACCAGTCAAAGCCACCATTGTTCCCGGCCGCAACGACCTAGTTACTATTAGTAATGGTTCTGATACACAAACTCTAAAATATAAAAAAGCCGAACCACTACTAGCGGCTGGTTATTGGTTGGTTGACAGTAAATAAGCACTGCGTAATACTGGTCTGTATATGAAACTCATAACCAGACTTTTACTTACCACCCTCACTTTGTTGGTGGTGGCGGCGTATGTGCCGGGGATTGAAATTAGTGGTCTTTATCCGGCTTTAGTCGCGGCAGTGGTACTTGGACTCCTTAATCTTTTTGTTCGCCCCATTCTAATCATTCTCACCCTACCAATAACCGTACTGACTTTAGGCCTTTTCATTTTAATCATCAACACCGCACTCTTTTGGTTTGCCTCCAGTTTCATTGAAGGATTTAGTGTCTCGGGATTTTGGGCGGCTTTTCTTGGGTCACTCATCGTCACTGTTGTCAGTACTATTGGCAATCGCTACATCCAATAACTCTAAAAATATTGCCGATAACTCAAATAAATTGCCAGAGAACCTGCCTTCGCCGCCGGTAATTCTCTGTAAATTTTTCCACAGAGAGCTACCTGCGGTGGAATTGTTTTGTAAACATTTGTATTAGAGCAATTTAACGAAGTGCTCGAAAAGAAAAATCCGGTCGGGATAGGCGGAATCGAACCGCCGCCACATGCACCCCATGCATGCACACTACCACTGTGCTATACCCCGTGTGTATAGGTGACAGTATACCATACCACGAAATTCTAGCTGGCAACCAGCTACGTGGACAAGCTCTTTAGGTGTCTCTGGAGCTTCTCGGCAAGTAGATATAACTAATAAATACTAGTTTTACCGTTCTTCTCTAGGGAAGAACGGTCCTAGGGACTTCCTAGATAAGGAAGTCCGGAAGAAGGCAAGTGTAAGAATCCTCCATCCCTAGGACCAGTCTAGGGATGGAGGATTCTAGAGACAATCCCTCTTCTGGATCTCGGGAACACGCAGAAAGGATACCAGCCACCTCTATATTGGAGTACACCAACTGTGTCATCGTCAGGACAGTCTTAGCGAGAAATCGACAATTAACTCCACTTATGATTGCTGCGCAATGCGGGGCGCGAACTGTACAGGCAGCCTTTACTGTGCTATTACAGTAAGTCATGTTTGTCGATACAATAAATGTTTATCTAAAAGCTGGTGCTGGTGGCGATGGCGTGACGCGTTGGCGACACGAAAAATTTAAGCCCAGGGCTGGACCGGCTGGCGGTAACGGTGGTCGGGGCGGTAGTGTTTATATACGAGCCGTGCGTGATGTTAATTTGCTAGCGAAGTATACTGGTGACAAAAAATTTGCTGCCGCGTCTGGTCAGGCGGGTATGGGTGGTAGTAAGTTTGGCAAAAACGGGGAAGACTTTATTCTCGAGGTACCAGTTGGTTCTATTGTTACAGATGTTTCTAGAGAGCGTCGTTACGAGCTTTTGGCGGAAGGTGAGACAGTCCGCGTGCTTAAGGGGGGAGGGGGAGGAATTGGTAACGAGCAGTTCAAAACGGCCACCAATCGTAGTCCGCAAGAATCCACCAAAGGACAACCAGGTGAAGACGGTGAGTTTATCATCGAACTCTCTTTGGTAGTTGATGTTGGTTTAGTTGGTATGCCTAACGCTGGTAAGTCTACTTTATTAAACACTCTTACTAATGCTCACGCTAAAGTCGGCGCCTACCCATTTACAACCACCGAACCAAATTTAGGAGACTTGTATGGTTTTATCATTGCTGACATCCCCGGTTTGATCAGTGGGGCAGCCGACGGTAAGGGTCTGGGACACACTTTTCTTCGTCACGTTTCCCGCACAAAAATGCTTCTGCACTTAGTTTCGCTGGAGACTGTTGATGTTGTCTCTTCATATTATACAATTCGGGATGAGTTATCTAAGTACGGAAAAAGCTTAGACGAAAAAGAAGAGTGGATAATTTTGACTAAATCTGACCTTGTAGAACAAGCTCATATTGACCAAGCTGTTAAAGAGTTTGACAAAATTAACAAGCGTGTGTTTGTTATATCAGCAAAAAATGCTTATGGCAGTAAAGAATTGCAAGATTTGCTAGTAGCTCATTTGCGTCGCGCTTAGAATCAGGATTTAATAATGACTGAGTCTTTACTTTAGGGTAGGGAATTATTATTTTTAGCACACATTATTTACTATGAGTAAGACGTATACAGCGACGATTGGTCTTGAAGTCCATGCCGAACTAAAGACTAAGAGCAAGATGTTTTGTGGTTGTAAAAATGATCCGCATGATGGCGAACCCAACACGCACATTTGTCCAATTTGTCTTGCTCATCCCGGAACACTGCCAGTACCAAACGAGGAGGCGGTGGCGATGGTCTTATTGTTGGGTGGAGCTGTGGGGGCGGAGATTGCTACCTACTCTGAGTTCGATCGTAAAAATTATTTTTACCCAGATATTCCGAAAGCCTATCAGATTAGTCAATATGCCTACCCGTTTCTTAAGGGGGGCGCACTTCGTGGTGTGGCGTTGACACGAGTTCACTTAGAAGAAGATACAGCACGTTCTCAACATGAGCAGGCTGGCGTGAGTCTCGTTGACTTCAATCGTTCCGGAGTACCGCTAATGGAGCTGGTCACCGAGCCGGTCATTCATGATGCCAAGACGGCAGTGGAGTTTGCGCGTGAATTACAACTCTTGCTTCGGACGCTGAATATTTCTGATGCCCAAATGGAGAGAGGAGAGATGCGAGTGGAGGCGAACATTTCCGTAAGCAGTACGTCTGCTTTTGGCACGAAAGTTGAGGTCAAGAATTTAAACTCCTTTCGCTCCGTTGAGTCTGCTATTGATTTTGAGATTAAGCGTCAGATAGCGGTACTAGAATCAGGTGGAGTAGTCTCGCAAGAAACTAGGGGTTGGGATGAGGCTAGGTTGGTTACTTTTACGCAGCGTAGCAAGGAAACAGCTAAGGACTACCGCTATTTCCCAGATCCAGACTTACCAAAGATGGACCTCACCACACACGATTATTTCAGCACAGCTCGTCTAGCCGAGATAATGCCTGAATTGCCAGATAAAAAGCGTGAAAAATATAGATACATCGGATTGACAGAAGCCCAGATTGAGTTGTTGGTGGCACAGAAAGAAGTTTCTGGATTTTATGAAGCGGTACTAGCTTCGGACAATAAAAGTAATAATTTTGATGTTTTAAAGCTAGCCGCCAATTATTTGCTATCTGACATATTGGCTCTTATCCAACAAGGTAAGTCTTTGCGGATAGAACCAACGGACTTTCTCGCGCTTATGGAAATGGTCAGCAGTGGTGGCGTTAGCTCTCGAGTGGCGAAAGATTTGTTGATTGAGCTAGTAGAGACTGGCGGTGATCCCGTAGCACTTGCCAAGGAGCGTGGTCTAGCGCAATCTTCGGATCCGTCAGCCTTACAACCACTGGTAGCAGAGATAATTAACGAAAATAATGATGCTGTAATACAATATCGCCAAGGCAAGCTATCCGCCCTACAGTTTTTGGTTGGGCAGGGTATGAAAAAAAGTCGAGGTACCGCTAACCCAGGTCTACTCGCTGACTTGATTAGGAATGCACTGAAGTAATTTTTTAGAGAGTTATAAACATTCTCACCTAAACCCGACCCGCAAAGTCGGGTTTCTGAGTTATACTAATGCGTAGTTATGGAGGTACTTGTTATCGATGGGGTTGAGTATGTGAAAGCGTCTGTGGTCGCCAAGCGTTTTCGTTACACCGCTGATTACGTTGGGCAGCTTTGTCGCTCTGGAAAAGTTGCGGCGAAGCTAGTAGGACGCACTTGGTATGTGTCGAGCGACTCTATCTCTGGACACAAAGTCACTCGTCACATAAAAACTAGCTCAGCCGATAAAATTAAATTTAGCAAAGAAAAAATAAAGGTATCTCGGACAGACAAGCAATTAGAAAAAATCGAATCGCCAGAAAAAAATATTGTAGAAGAGCTACCCAGAATAGTTTCTAACAGACAAAGCAAACCTTTGGTTGGAGGCAACTACTTGACGCGAGTTAATTGGAAGCCGGCTAAGTACGAGGCAGACGAAGCTGATTTGTTGCCACCACTTAAAAATCAGCCAGTTAAGACAGCAAAACTTTCTGTAGATTTAGCAGAAGCAGATGTTCTTCGTGTGAAAAGTCAGACCGTGCATCAATCTAAACTTACACCAGAACCATTACCAAGCGTAGCCCTGGCTGGTACTTTGCAAGTATCCTCTTTAGATCCTAGTTTTGAAACTAACGAAACTGATTTTGGTCATAAAAATATAGATAAGCCGACAATACGAACAAATATATTTAGAACTGATGACTTTGATTCAAGTGCGATAACAAGAGATGGCGGTAGCGTTCTTAGGTCAGGATTACCAATCAGGAAAGGGGAAGGACAAGCTAACGTAGCGTCTGCGAAAGCTAAAGATACCCAAGAACATAGTTACAATGTGATTATCACAAAAGATTATCAAGTACACCCCAAGTCCAAGTTATCGGCATCTAATCTGGGGTCAAGTAGTTCAGAAAACTCAGTTTTGCCGAAGATAAGCAGTCGCCAGATAACAAACTCCCGGCCGAGGACAATTCCTGAGTCGGAAAATGACAATAAGTCTTTAATGTCTGGGGACATTTTTACACCAGTTTGGGTGCGTGAGCGCTCCGATAATAAAAAAAACGTAGCGGTCAGTAGTTCGGTAAGTTTTTCTGCGCCCCAGATTGTTTTGTGGATGCTCTGTTTGTTGTCTCTGCTAGGTTTAGTGACAGCAGTCTTTTTGGAGCGAGTCATCGTTTTTGAATCTAGCTTAGGAGCACTGAACACTTCCTACCAAATTAACTTAGAAGATTTACGGCGCTAGCAAAATTGACCCGAGTTATACCCAGTACATCACTCTGATTTATCTCGACATAGATTTATAATTAAAGGTAAATCGTATGTCGACCACGATCGAGATTAATGGTGTTAATCTAATTCCTCTGAAAGAGGCAGCTACTGCAGTATCCTATTCCCGGGATTATGTAGCACGCTTGGCACGCGAGGAAAAAATCGTCGCCTCACAAATTGGTAGACAGTGGTTTGTTGATCCGATTTCTTTGGAGCGTTTTGTGATTGAGGCAAAATCTTTAGAAGAGGTTCGCAAAGAAGAATTGCGTGCCGAACGTAAACACGAACTAATAGCGAAGCAAGCCCTGACGACTCTCCAGTCAGAGATAAAAAAAACCGAATCAAGACATCGCCTGGATGCCCTGACGGCAACACTAGCTGTTTTGTGTGTAGGAGTTTTTACTGGCGTGGGTTTGTACACGGCTTTACTCGTTCCCGAAATCAAACTCGCCAGTTTGATTGCACCGTTTGTTGAGACTTCCAATTTAGAATTAGGGTCCGGCCGTAGCGACAGCAACACCCTAGCTTTACAATCAGCACCAACCGTGCCAGGTGCATCAGAGAGCCCGCCAGGTAGATCACCATTCCAGCTAGTTGGTGAAGCTGCCACGCAGGAAACTCTCGTTCTTACCACAATTGAAGAGCGACCAATTTTCACGACCGAGAGAACATTAGAACCACTCACACTCACCAGTGCACAAGAGGGAATTTTGTTGTTTGCCAAGCAAGGAGCAGTGCGTACTGAGGCGGCGGTAGCTAGTTTGTTTTCAGACCCAGTCGCGGTTGAGTTTACTAGTGAGCGGAGTGGGGTAGTGACGTTCACTGCCGCGACCGGGGCGGTTACTACTTATCCTTTCGTGACTTTGCCAGTACAAAACCGAGCGACAACACAAGTAGAGCAGACAGCACCGCCAGCACAATCAATATCAAACCAAGCGACGCAATCAGCATCAGTCCAACCAACCGAAAATGAAGCAACGCCAAACAGACTGACACCAAGTACTAAAAATACGACGCCAGCACCGCTGTCGTCCGACACCACTAACGTTTTGGTTGAATAGAGATTTTTATTATGAAAGCGTTATTGGTAAAACTAAATCCGACCAACCACAAGCTCCGCCTACATAGCGGCATGGTGGCTTTTCTAATTTTAGTGTCGCTTGGTTTCTTCCTTTTCACCACGGGTGTCTTTGCACAAGCTAATCCGCAAATCAACTACCAAGGCAAACTCACTGCTCCGAGCGGAATAGCTGTACCAAACGGCAACTACAATATGCGCTTTTGGCTTACTACTTCGCCAACCGCGCCGACCTCAACCGCGATCTGGACAGAAGAGCGCACTGGCGTTAATCGCGTCTCGGTCACCAACGGTTTGTTCTCAGTTATGCTCGGCTCGGTCGCGCCGCTTACTGGCGTGAGCTTCAATCAGACGCTTTATCTCGCGGTTGAGATTGGCGGGGCGGGGGGCGCACCGGCTTGGGATGGTGAGATGAGTCCGCGCAAAATCCTCGGCACGGTGCCCGCGGCTTTTGTCGCGCGCTTCGCGGAGACGGCTGGGACGGCTACCACTGCCGACAACGCCAGACTGCTTGATGGTTTAGCCACCTCCTCCTTCCTCCGCTCCGATGAGGCTGACACTATGGAGGCAAGTACGGCCGGCCCGCTCTTTACGGTGATACAAAACGGTGCTGGTGCTGTCGCTCGTTTCTTTGGCGGCGTGACTGAAGTATTCACTATTTTAAGTAATGGCAACGTCGGCGTCGGTACCAGTACTCCTTCCGCGCGCTTCGCGGTCGAGGGAAACGCGCTGGTGACTGGCTTAACTACACTGGCGACCACGACGATTAGTCACTTAAACCTGGGCTCAGCTTTAAGCGCGGTCAATGGTGGGACTGGTCTTGCGAGCGTGACGGCGCAGCAACTTCTTATCGGCGCCGCCGGCAACACCTGGACACAAATCAGTACCAGCACGCTAGGGATTGCTCTGTCTGA
>DBNX01000027.1:38881-49638 GCA_002299465.1 Patescibacteria group bacterium UBA661 | reverse complement strand
TTTCCGCCGAGGCGGAGGTTCGACATCAGAAGCGATTGCAACAGAGTATTTGCTTTGATACAAAAAGAATTTTTGATACAATAACAGTGCAATCAATCTGGGTGTTTTTATATGTTCGGGCTCAAAAAGCCGTCTTGGACAGTTTAGGTTCACCTAGATTGATTGCACCAAGGCGGCTTTTTGAGCGTCTATTTATCAACTAACTTTTATACCTATGCCACAGCAAAAATTCTTTTTGTATGCCCGCAAGTCCACTGATGTCGAGGACAAGCAGGTATTGTCTATAGAGGCGCAACTCACCGAATTGCGGGAGTATGCCAAGCGAGAAGGAATAGAAATTTCCGCCGAATGTGTGGAAAAACAATCTGCGAAAGTTCCAGGGCGTCCCATCTTCAACAAACTTTTGAATGATATAGAAAAATTCGGCGGAAGTATTCTCGCCTGGCATCCTGATAGACTTGCCCGCAATTCGGTCGATGGCGGTCGGGTGATTTATCTCCTCGACACAGGGAAACTTGCGAGCCTCAAGTTTCCGACCTTCTGGTGTGATAGTACCTCACAAGGAAAGTTCATGCTCAATATGGCGTTCGGGCAAAGCAAATACTATGTTGATGCTCTTTCGGAGAACACGAAGCGTGGACTTCGCCAAAAAGTCCGTAATGGTGACTTCCCAAGCCAAGCGCCTGTGGGGTATATCAACGATTCTCGTACTAAGAGAATCGTGGTGGATAAAAAGAAATCTCGTGTTATCCGCTTGGCTTTTGAGAAATATGTGAAGGGTGGTGAACGTCTGGAAGATATTGCAAACTTTTTGGCGAAGAACGGGATATCTTCGCGTTCTGGAAAGAGTATGTCCAAATCCCGTGCGACATTTATCCTCTCCAATCCTTTCTATATCGGACTATTCAAATATGGTGGCGAACGCCACGAAGGAAGGTACGAGCCAATCATTTCAAAGAAACTGTTTGATGCAGCACAGGAAATGTTGAAACTTCGTGGACAACCTGAGCGCAAAGCTAAAAACGAACCCCAACCTTTTTGCGGACTTGTTTCCTGTGCTTCATGCGGAATGATGATAACTGGCGAACATAAATTCAAACGGCAGAAGAATGGCAACGTCCACGAGTATACATACTATCGGTGTACCAAGAAACGCAAGGATATGAAATGTCCCGAATCTGCCGTTAGAGAAGTGGAGATGGATCGCCAGCTATCATCTCTGATCACATCAGTTTCTTTGCCCAAAGACTGGGCGGAAGAACTAAACCGCATGGCGTTAGAGGAACATGGTACATCCGCCCAGTCTTTGGGTGCGTGTGTGAAAGAGAAGCAAGAAGCTACATCTCTTCTCGCTATCAAGCTGGAGCGACTTCTTAATGGCTACTTAGAGCAAGATATTGAGCGAGAAGTATATCGTGCTGAAAAAGCAAAATTGCTCCTCCGCAAGAAGTCGCTCGAAGAAGAAATGGCTTCTCTTTCACACACGCAAAATGATTGGCTCGAACCGTTCCAAAACTGGCTCAATGTCGCACAGGGATTGGACGCAATCGCTTCTGATTCAGACCTTTTTGCTAAAAAGGTCTGCGCCAAAGAAATCTTTGGCTCGAACCTCCGCCTCGGCGGAAAAGTTGTTGTCGTCGCAGTAGGCGACGCGCAAGAAAATGGCTCTGTTTCTGTTCCAACACAATGGGCGGCACTTCGTGCCGCCCATGCGTCTGTCGGTCAAATGCCGACGAGTTCTATTTTAGTGCGTGGGAGAGGACTTGAACCTCCATGCCTCGCGGCACCTGCTCCTAAGGCAGGCGTGTCTACCATTTCACCACCCACGCAGTGGAGATGCGAGTGAGTATAACACAAATTATTTATTTGTCTGTATTTTGTACACGGTCAATTGTTTTTGGGTAGTTCAGGCAAGGTTGGTAGTTTTTTTGTTCTGTAAAGGCACCCGACTCGCGGCTAAATCTAGGTAATTTGCTTAGATTTAGCCGCGGGTGGTTTTTTTAAATCTGTGCCCCCTCAAGGGCTCGAACCTTGGACCGTCTCCTTAAGAGGGAGCTGCTCTACCAACTGAGCTAAGAGGGCAACTAAAAAATAGTGACTAAAGTGTACAAGATGAAAGCTGAATTAGCAAGAAACTGTACAACCTCACTACCTTTAAGACTTCACATAACAAGAAGTCTTTAGGGGCATATTCTTAGATTGATTCGTGAGACAGCTATTTTGTCGAAAATTAGCTGTCTATCAACAGCCAACCTTAGCGCTTCGGATAAGGTGACGTGCTATTATGTCAGAGAGCCGTAATAGCCAGTGTGGTAGGCCGTAATTCCACATGAAAATTCTTACTTTTGGTTGGGACTATCCACCATCACGCAATGGTGGTTTGGGTGTTGCCTGCTATGGTCTAACTCGCGAATTAGCCCAAAAAGGGGTGGAGGTTATCTTTGTGTTGCCGCGCACCCAAGAGACATTGGGCTCAGCCAGATTTGTCTTTGCGGATACTAGTCGTACGGTGCGGGTGCGGCAAGTGGCTTCTTACCTCAAGCCCTACCAAGCCGCCGACAGCGTCATTTATGCAATAGAGGGTTATGATACGACTGGTAAACCAATCATCAAAGCGCGGACAATCATCGAAGAAGCTCATCGTTTTGCTCATCAAGCTTCGCTCATCGCTCAGGAAGAAGAGTTTGACATCATCCACGCTCACGATTGGACTTCTTATTTGGCCGGAGTGGCTGCTAAAATTGCGAGCGGCAAACCTCTCATTCTCCACGTTCACGCCACTTCTTTTGACCAAGCGGCGAGTAATAATGTCGATCCGCAGATTTACAAAATCGAACAGGAGGGTTTTTGGGCGGCTGATAAAATTGTGACAGTTAGTGCCTTAACTCGCAATATAATAATTAACAAGCATGGTATTGATCCAAATAAAATAGAGGTGGTTCACAATGGTTGCGACACCTACACGCCACCCCGTTACGAACCAATTCTAGCCGGTCTAAAAGCCCAAGGTAAAAAAATTATCTTGTACCATGGTCGCATCACCATTCAAAAAGGCGTTGATTATTTTGTGAAAGCAGCGCGACGAGTGGTAGATGTTGATCCTAATGTAGTTTTTGTTATCTCTGGTTGGGGCGATATGTACAATCAGGTTATTGCTCAGGTGGGAGCGCTCGGACTCTCCAAGCACGTTATCTTTGCCGGCGCGCTTTGGGATGAGGAAAGAGACCGGATGTACCAGAGTGTCGATTTGGTAGTGATGCCGTCAGTGTCTGAGCCGTTTGGTTTGGTGCCACTCGAGGCCCTTCAGCACGGGACAGCTTCCTTGATTTCAAAACAATCCGGAGTCAGTGAAGTTCTTACCCACGTGCTTAAAGTTGATTTTTGGGATACTGAAGAAATGGCCAATAAAATTCTGGCTGCCTTGCGGTACCCGGTGCTGTGTCAGCAGATTGTTAAGGAGGGAGGAAGAGATCTGCAACGGCTTTCGTGGCAAGAGGCAGCTGATAAGGTCTGTCGTATTTATAAATCTTTGGTACAATACATTACCTTACGACATAGTTAGCATGCTCACCGTCTGTCCATATTTTCACGTACACCAACCCTTTCGGGTTAAGCGCTACCGAGTTTTTGATATTGGTAATGATACAGAGTATTTCAATGACAACTCGGAGACTGATTTAAATAACCGACGAATCGTTGAAAAAGTAGCCAATAAATCTTACCGTCCAACCAACCGCATCTTACAAGAATTGCTGGATACGCATAAAGACTTTCGTTTCGCTTTGTCGTTTTCTGGTACGGTGTTAGATCAGTTTGAACTTTATGCACCAGACGTACTAGAGTCATTTCAGCGTTTGGTGGCAAGTGGGCGAGTGGAGGTGTTGGCTGACACTTACCACCACTCCCTAGCATTTTTTTATTCGGTTCCAGAGTTTGAGCGACAGGTTGATAAACACAAAAAACGAGTGTTTGAGTTGTTTGGGGTAAAGCCAAAAGTTTTTCGGAATACAGAACTTTCTTACCGTAACGACCTCGCCCACTGGTGTGAGGATAACGGCTATCTTGGGATTATGGCGGAGGGTTGGGATAAGTACCTGGGATGGCGCAGTCCTAATTTTCTCTACCACCCACCCGGCCGACAGAAAATTAAAGTCCTTCTCAAGAATTACAAATTATCAGATGATGTAGCTTTTCGTTTTGGTAATCGCGGTTGGGAGAGTTGGCCACTAAACGCTGAGACGTACGCTAATTGGATACACTCTCACCACGGAAACGGGCAGACTATTAATTTGTTCATGGACTATGAGACTTTTGGCGAACACCAATGGGAAGACACTGGTATTTTCAACTTCTTGCGCGCTCTGCCCAGTATTCTTACGCGCCATCCTGACACTTCATTTCGCACGCCGACCGAAACAGCCCTAGCTTATAATGCCGTCGGAGAAATCGATGTGCCTGATGTACTCACCTGGGCTGATACCGACCGCGACCTCACCGCTTGGACTGGCAACGATATCCAACGGGATGCAATCAATGCAATTTACGGCATGGAAGCTAATGTCTTAGCGACTAAGGACAAGCAAATAATTGAAACTTGGCGCAAACTTCAGACCTCGGATCATTTTTATTACATGTGCACCAAATGGTCAAACGATGGTGATGTCCACGCTTACTTCAGTCCGTACCAATCCCCATATGACGCATATATCGCTTTCATGAATGCCTTAAGTGATTTACAATTAAGGGTACATCATGCTCTTAAAGTGAAAGAGGAGCAGATGAACGTGCGAGCCAAAAAACTCGCTGAGAAAAAGAGTAAAGAGGAGGTGAAGCTTATTTTGCCAGTGACTGAAGAGTCTGTCGGAGTCACTGAGCAGTTTAGTTTCAAGGAGCGATTGTCTCAGTGGCGGCAGACGTTTGGTGTTTTCACAAAACGTCTTTACGCACAACTAAGTCGTTTATTGAAGAAAGATTAGTTCTTAATTTTATAGTCCTATGCCAACCACAAAAAAAGTCACTACCAGTCAAAAAGTGACACCCAAAAAAGTTGCTTCCAAAGTTGTTTCAATCAAGAAAAAATCAGTCGGCAAAAAGCTTGTCTATGCTAATGACGAGACTTCCTTCTGGGCTTCTGATGGTCAAATTTTAAATAGTCTAGTGGCTTTGCGTGACGCCTTAGCAGTTATGGATAAGGCCGTTTACACACACCATGTAACTAAGGAGCGTAATGATTTCGCTAACTGGGTAGAGGTTGTGTTGGGTGATAAAAAGTGCGCTACTGACCTTAGACAAGCCAAGAGTGCTGGGGGGGCAAAACTCATCGTTATACGCCATCTTAAAGAGTACACTCTTTAACTTGTATGTCACGAGCCGCCACCCTTGGTAACGGTAGTCTACTGGTCGGTTTAGATATGCGCGGACAAGTGCGCGATCTTTATTATCCATTTGTTGGTGAACCAAACCACGTTAGTGGGGCCAGTGGTAATTTCGTACACCGTATCGGTGTATTTGTGGATGGTCGGATGTCGTGGTTGGACGACCCAGCTTGGCAGATATCGATTGGTGCTGGCGAAAATCCAGCCGCTGGGCAGTTGTTTGCTGTTAATGAAGCGATAGGCATCACTCTTTCCAGTCGTGATATTGTTCATAATGAACGTGATGTTTTTTTACGCCAATTCCACCTTACTAATAAAAGTAATCGAGAACGAGAAATAAAGCTCTTTTTGGCGCAACAGTTTCGAATTGCTGAGTCGCGGCGGGGGGACACGGCCTTTTATGATCCTAGAGTACGAGCCATTGTTCACTACAAAGGAAAGTATGCTTTTTTAATTAACGCTTACGTTGAGAAAAATCAATTCGTTGATTATAACATCGGCTTATTTGGTATTGAGGGCAAGGAGGGTACGTATTTAGATGCGGTAGATGGAATACTAGAACGCAACCCTATCGAACATGGTTCAGTTGATTCTGTGATTGGATTAACAACAATTTTGGGAGCAGAAGCCACCGCGGAGATGACATACTGGATTGCCTGTGGCGAGTCTATCCCAGCTGTCCATGCCCTTGACGCTGATGTTTTGATGGAAGAACCAGTTCGTTTAATAACGGGAGCAGAATCTTATTGGGAGGCCTGGCTCAAGAAAGAGGAGCGAGATTTGTCAAAACTTTCACCAGTTTTGCAAACACTTTACAATCGTTCGCTAGTTACCATTCGAGTGCACACAGATAACCGTGGTGGTATCATCGCCTCCAGCGACACTGATATGCTTCATCATGGTCGTGACACATATAGTTATGTTTGGCCTCGTGATGCAGCGGCTATCGCTCTGGCCTTGGATTCCGCTGGCTATCACGACACAACAAAACGCTTGTATTCTTTTTTGGCTAATTGTGCTGAACCGGGTGGATATTTGATGCATAAATACCGAACAGACGGCGTGTTGGGTAGTTCTTGGCATCCGTGGATGCAAAATGGTAAACCACGATTACCAATCCAAGAAGACGAAACAGCCTCAGTAATCTTTACATTATGGCAACATTACGACCAGTGTCGTGATTTGGAATTTATCGAATCTTTGTATAACCCCTTCATTGAGCCGGCGGCTCGGTTTATGTGTGATTATATCGAGCCAACCACTGGACTACCGCAAGCCTCCTATGATCTTTGGGAAGAAAAATACGGCACTTCTACGTATACCGCCGCCTCAGTCTACGGCGGCTTAATGGCAGCTTCACGGTTTGCCATGATGTTGGGCAAAGATGATGATGCGCGTACGTATTTGGCGGTGGCCCAGCGTATGCAGGGGGCAATCATAAAAGTTTTGTATGATCATGAGCTAAAGATGTTTGTTAAACATGTCAATCACACTGAAGATGGAGAACTTGAATACGATCGAACTATCGATACGAGTAGCTTCTACGGCCCATTGTTATTTGGGGTAGTTGAAGTGGATGACTCACTAATGACTGAAGCCAAAAAGACTTTAGAAAAAAACCTTGAGGTGACTGGTGTAAGTAGAGGTTTGGTGCGTTATCAAAATGATAATTATTACCGAATGCAAGATGCTGGTTCTCCTAATCCGTGGGTAATAACTACTTTGTGGATGGCGCAATATCATATCGCTAAAGCGAAATCTCTAAAAGACCTTAAGCCGGCACTGGATATTCTAGAATGGACCGCTTCGCATGCTACCCAAAGTGGGGTGCTAGCAGAGCAAATGCACCCACACACCAGAGCTCATCTTTCAACGGCACCGCTGATTTGGAGTCATGCGGAATACGTACTAGCAGTCGATGCCTACTTAAAAAAAATAGAGCAGCTAGGAAAAAATTAAAACTCTCTTAACCAGGTTTTGGTTTGAGGATTGAAGTTGCCGATTTTTTGTCGATGAATTGACCAAGCAAGACCAGTAGTGCCAAGCTGGCGAGCAATAACTTCCGCTAGGGTACGCATATAAGTACCGCTACTGGCATCACAACCAAAGTTCATAATAGAAAAAACATCAGCCGGATTGCCATTCTCTAAAAATTTTTGCCAGGCGATTCTGATATCAGGGCGGCGAAAATCGTTGCCGAGAGCTTTTCTGATGTCGGTTACGGGTGGAATTAATTCAATTTTGTGACGAGCGGCTTCGTAGATTTGTAAGCGGGTTAATTTTGTCTCAGTTTGTAAGATGAGCGAATAGATTTCTGATTCTTTGTTAGGTAGTTTAATCTCGTTTATTTTTCCCTCGACCGCCCACGTGTGGAGGGGTTTGCCGGCTACGGTGCGTGCTGAAAAAACTGGATAGGGGAGAGAGATTTTGCCAACTAGATTTTTTAGGACAGCTTCTACCGCCGAAATCTGAACAAGGCGGGGGCCACCTTCGGTAGCGAGACCAAGTACGTCACCCGAATCAGACGAGACTCCAAAGAGGACTGAGAATTCGTAACTTTTGTCTAGTTGGTGATAAGCGGTTTGGTTTTTACAAGTTTCACCAATTAGTATCAGTAATTTACCTGATGCCATCGGGTCAAGGCGACCAGCGTAGGCAAGTGGAGTGTCGCTTAGGTTTGGGTGATTTTTTCGCCATGCCTCTAGGCAGGACAGAGGGGTCTCGCCGACTTTTTTGTTTAGCACAATGTAGGGTGGTATGACATTCATAACTTTGGCTAAGCTAAAAAAGTAAAGTCCCTAAAAGTACTTATCGGTAAGTAAGATTGAGGATCGGGCGAGCTTCAACTAGTAGGGTTCTCCACCCAAGAAAGCATTGACAATCAGCAATAAAATAAAAGCACCGATGGCTAAAATTACATATTTCATAGCTTGATTATACCAAACGATTAAGCTGGTACGAACGTCAAAGCCTCACCGCGTTTATTGCCACGACCAGTCCGGCCGATGCGATGCACATAATCCTCGTAAGTGTTGGGAAGATCATAATTGATAACGTGCGAAACATCATCAACGTGAATACCGCGCGCGGCGACATCAGTCGCTACCAAAATCTGTACGCGACCCTGTTTGAAGTTGGTTAAGGCACGCTGGCGTTGACCGTGTGATTTGTTGCCGTGGATAGCATCAGCTTTTAGGCCAGAGTTTACCAACTCGTTGGATAGCTTTTCGACACTGTGTTTCATTGCCCCAAAGATGATGACGCGAGAGAATCCGGGTTGTTTGAGTAGCTCAACTAGAGTGTCAAATTTATTATGATGTTCATAGCGGGTGACATTCTGAGTGATGCTACCGATGATGTCATTCTTTTTTATGGCGACGGTGACTGGGTCGCGTAGGAAGTCGTTAATCAGACCTTCAATGTCTTTTGACATTGTGGCCGAGAAGAACAAAGTCTCGCGTTCAGCCGGAACATCTTTGAGAATTTTTTTAATGTCATGAATAAAACCCATATCGAGCATGCGGTCAGCTTCGTCAAGGATGACGGTTGTGATGTTACTCGGTGTGATGTGACCACGGTCGATAAGGTCTTGGACACGTCCCGGGGTGCCGATGATGAAGTGGTTTTTACGGCGTAGGCCCATTATTTGGGGACGGATATTCATACCACCTACACAAACGGTGGCGTAGATATGCATTTTGGGAGTAATTCGCCTGAGCTCTTGCTCAACTTGAATTGCCAACTCACGAGTGGGAGCAAGGATTAAAGTCTGGCGAGTCATCTGCCGTAGTGTTTTGTGAATGGTGGGCAAAAGAAAAGCGGCTGTTTTACCAGTACCGGTTTGGGCTAGGCCGACAACATCTCTACCCTCCATAATGTGGGGTATTACTTGGTCTTGAATCGCACTCGGGGTTTCAATACCCATGTTTGTTACAGCTTCAACAATCCTAAGGTCAAGATTAAAATCTCGGAAAGTATGTTTGGCTTCATAAGGAGTTTCTGGTGTTAAGGGAGCAGGGTTTAGGTTTATGTAGCGAGAGACATCGAAGGTTTGCTTGGCGCGGCGGCCGTGGCCTCCGGCCACGCGTCCGCCGCGCCCAAAACCACCCCGACTAAATCGCTCACTCCGTCCAGAACCACCTCGTTCAGTACGATTTTCGGTTTGTTTATAAGCAGAAGCTGGTCTGGCACTAAACGTTCGAGTATTTTTAGCGTGTCCCTTATCAAGGTCGGGGTAGATAAAACGACTCTTCGTGGAAGTGGTTGTCGTAGTGTCTTCTCGATGGTTGTTGTTACGCTGGCGACTGTGATTGCTCTGTCGGCGGGGTGCGTGGGAATGATAAGTACGGCTTGGTCTAGCAGAATTGGTGCGGTTTGACCGCGAAGATGATGAATCCATCAGTTTATTGGTTACAAGTAGAGCACCTTCACCACAAAGTGGAAAAGCGTATTAACGGAGTATGCTCAGAGGGCGTGCAGGAAATAATCCAAAGAGATCACTAAGGTGATGACTATTTGCAACTCAAGAGCCCTACACAAGAATCTTAAGGTAATGACATTCTAACACCCATCAGTTATTTAGTCAACAAAAATTCTTAAATTCTAACCTGAACTTTATTTGGCTTATACCCAACCCCAAACCCCACCAGAGTGGGGAGGTGCTACCATAACCATAAATAACACAATATTATGATAAACCAACAACTGCTCGACTACATAAAACAACAGACTCAGGAGGGTACTGATCGAGAACAAATTAAAACCATACTGTTGAATAGTGGTTGGCAGGCAGAAGATGTTGAAGAAGCGTTTGCTACTCTGGAAAATAAAGTAACACCAGCCAATCAAGCAGAGGCCTCAAAACCACCACTCACTAAATTACCGGGTATCTTTGCTACCCTTGGTCAGGCCTTTTCAATTTACAAACAAAGATTTTGGACGCTGATGGGTATATTCTTTGCATACCTTATCTTGGCTGTGGTCTTAGGGTCGGTGTTCCTCTTTGTTTTGTTTTTGGAAATCCCCTTAGTATTAGAAATACTAATTTGGCTGCTATTTGCGGTTTTGAGTTTTCTACTAGTTATCTGGCAATTTGTGGCGATGCTGTTTGCTATCAAAGATGCAAACGAGGGCATTGGTATCATTGAGTCTTTTCGCCGGGGCTGGCGAAGGTTGTTGTCCAGTTCTTGGATTATGATACTCCAGCTATTTTTTATGATGGCTGGTTATTTGTTGTTGTTTATCCCCGGACTAATTTTTGCTATTTGGTTTATGTTCGCCAGCTTTGTTTTGGTGACGGAAGATGTCCGAGGTATGAATGCCCTACTTAAGAGTCGGGAATACGTGAGAGGTAGATGGTTTAGAGTTTTTTGGCGGATTTTT
>DBNX01000027.1:35468-38495 GCA_002299465.1 Patescibacteria group bacterium UBA661 | reverse complement strand
CGGAGTTTTCGGTGGAACTGTTAGCTTGATTATTGCTACTTTGATTCAAATGATACTAACCCCGCTGTTTTTGGTGTATGTATTCTTAATCTACCAAAATCTCAAAGAGCTGCGTGGCGATTTTGTCTTCACCCCCACTGCAGGCAAGAAAGCCCCATACCTAATCTTTTTGGTGGTTGGACTTTTGATTCTTTCTCTAATTAGCTATTCAGTTGTTAGTAGCTATATAAAAAGTCTGGATTCCAACTCGGCTCAACTAGGTGTTGTTGATGAGCAGGATGGTGTCAATTTTACTAGCGATAGGGTTGTCAACTCAGATCTGGAATTAAATATGAGTGACCGCGAAATTCGTGAACGAGATCTTGAACTTATAAAAAACGCGATGTTAGTCTATTATAGCGACCAGGGTCGTTACCCGGAAACACTGGCTGAATTGCAACCTAATTACCTGGAATTTATTCCACTCGATATAAACGATCTCCCGTACCAATACACAGTAAATGAAGATTTTTCCGCCTTCCGAGTTTGCGGTGTACCCATCCCAGACACGGTTACTTGTCGGGGTAATGGGTGGTAAGAACCCAAAAGCTTAAGCAGCGACAGCAAAACCCCAGATAATCAGCTGGGGTTTTGCTGTCGCTGTACCTATCTTTGTCAGTTTTGTGAGTGAGTCAAATTTTTTGTTATTTTAGCTATAAATCAGAGACGGTTATTTAAACCGCAGCGATTTAATCATCAGTTCGACTGGAATGTCTATGCTTGAGTCATGATATTTAGTATAGGTAATAGCGTAGTACGAATCTGTTTTCGGCACATAAACCGTCATTTGATAAGGGCTGTTACCTAGATCAAAATTACCCATACGTGCCACTAAAAGAGCTGGTGTACCATTTAAGTCAAAGTGCCTGGTGTAAACGAAAGAATCACTGGAAGTATCTGCCAAAAGCCAATCAGCAGGAGCTTCTTTGATTACCCTGAAGTTTTCCGACATTTCAAATTTTGTGTTTGGATAAAAGGTAATCGTGGCTAAATGTAATGGGGCATCACTAACACCGGAGGCATTTGTTTCTCTGATTATTAGTTCATTTGGGTTGGCTTCATCCTTCTCTACTTCCCACTGGCTTGGGTAAATAAAACTATATTTAGAGTTGTTATTATGAGATTTCCAGTCTTGTGTAAGGCCTGGTAACGAGATTGTGTCAAACAAAGAAGATGTTAAAAAAGTCGTTTCACTCATCTGGTTTGGATAAATCCAGACACCCCCACGCTCTCTTTCTTGATTGTTGGGATAAGTCCAAATCCCGTTGTGAATCGACCTATAAGATAAATCATCGTACATATAACACTGTAAACCTTTCGTATCTTGTATATTGCCACCGCCGTTATAGGACTTTAAATCACGTGCATCGCAGGGTTTGCCAACAGCAATTTCGCTCGAAATATTAGGCTTGTTTGCAGCTTTTCCTGCCATCACAAGATAAACAGCACTGCCAGAAATAATGGCGGTTATAGTTACAGAAATTATAATTTTTTTAGATATTTCATTCATAAATTATGTTGTGGGAAGGTTTTCTTACCACAAATGTGAATCTTTTCACTTAATTTCTCTATATAAACACACCTGAGCCGGTTTTAGCAAATTTATAGTTACTCCAATCCCGGAGACTGTTTGTGAATAGGCTCACACAACAAAAATGGCAGCCACAAAATGCGGCTGCCATTTTTGTACGCGTGCCCAGGGCGGGAATCGAACCCGCACGGCCGTGAGGCCACAAAATTTTAAGTCTTGCGTGGCTACCAATTACACCACCTGGGCAACAACGAACCCCCAACTTTACTTTTGGAATTAAACCAGATTCTGGTAAATGGTTTAATTCGTGAGTCCTGGGCGGGAATCGAACCCGCGCGTGGAGGTTTTGCAGACCTCAGCGTTACCACTTCGCCACCAGGACATGGTATTAAATTGTCGGGTTACTTTACCATTATTAGCCGGCTAAGACAAAAAACAACTGTAGCTTTGACGGAGGGTATACCAATTTTATGGCGTTAGTTTTTAGACAATTACTTTTTGTCTCCGTCAGCAATTTCTCTCGCTATATCATCAATGTGCTGACGGTGACGTTCCCCGTAGTCAACCATAAAATCTAAATACGGCACAATTTTAAGGTCACTCTTGCGTTTTATGTAACCACGTAACTCGCCACCGTAACGTTTCAAAAAAATTAAAGCCGCCGCCTCCTTTCCTTCCGGGATGGTGGTAAAAAATATAGTCACCCGACGATAATCGGGAGAAGTGCTGGTGCGGGTAACTGTAATCAAGGGGTCGGTGTTGGCTTCGCGCTGTATAAACTCAGCCACGAGTTCACGGAGCAAAGATTCAACTCGAATATGACGATCTGACATAGAAGGGGTAAGATTAAGTTATGATTAGGTCGTAAAACTCAAGATAATCCCCTAAAGCAATTTCGGCTTTAGTTTCGAGTTGCATACCAAATTCACCTTCAGAAATTTGCAAGACGTCAGATTTGTATTGTTGCAGATTTTTTACTTGCCCTTTACCGATTTCGATATCACGTCTTAAGATTCTGACTTTTTGGTTAAGTTTGGCAATGCCTTCCTCTAGACGAGCACCTAGAACGTGAGTGTATTTCTGAGTGCTAAAGTGCTTGAGAATTTTGGCCTTACCAGTGACTTGAACCTCTTCGCGTTTCGGGGTGCGGTTTTTGAGGGCGGTGTTAAGCCAATCCGAAAGTTCATAGATGATGGAAAAAGTGTCAATCTCGACCCCGAGTCGTTCGGCCAAATCAGCCGCCTGCCGATTAACTTTTACATTAAAACCGACAATAATAGAATCTTTGGTAGCGCTGACATTCTGAACATCGTTGACGGTTATGTCACCAACTCCAGTGTCGATGATGCGTACAGCGATACGAGTGGAAGTAAATTTGCTTAGCTCGTGTTCAATCGCCTCAATTGTACCCAAAGCATCGGCTTTTATAAGAATTGGAATTGTCGGTAAATTGGAGA
>DBNX01000027.1:0-35074 GCA_002299465.1 Patescibacteria group bacterium UBA661 | reverse complement strand
GTTTGGAATGATTCACCGATTTTGGGGGTTTCAGAGAAACCAACAATTCCGACAGGAGTAGCCAAGGAAGCTTCTTTGATGGCTTTACCCAGATAATTTTCCATAATTCGCACTGGCGCAAAAGCCGTGCCGGTGACGATAAAATCACCACTACGAAGTGTGCCATCAGCAATGAGCAGGGTGGCGGTGTTGCCGCGTTTGGCATCGAGTTTTGCCTCTATGACACGCCCAGTAGCAGGAACACTCGGATCTCCTGTGAGTTCTGCCAAGTCGGCTGTCAATACCACCAAATCTAGTAGTTCACTTACACCAGCTCCCGTCTTGGCTGAGATACCAACCCAAGGAATATCACCACCCATACCTTCAATATAAATTTCATTTTCAATAAGACTGGCTTGAGTGCGCGGAATGTCAGCGGTAGGCTTGTCGATTTTGTTGATAGCGACAATGTAAGGAATGTTGGCTTGGGTAATTGATTTTAAGGCTTCTAGGGTTTGTGGCTTGACTCCGTCTTCGGCGGAGACAACCAAAATAGCGATATCAGCAACATCCGCTCCGCGTAGGCGCATTTTTTGGAAGGCTTCGTGTCCGGGGGTGTCAAGAAAAGTAATACTTTCAACTTGACCGTCTCGCGTGGTGTGACTGGCGACATACGCTGAAAGGTGTTGGGTGATGCCACCGGTTTCAGTAGCGACGGAATTACTTTTTCTGATGTAGTCAAGAAGACTAGATTTACCGTGATCAATATGACCCATCACAACCACGACCGGTGGTCGCTTTACAAGGGTGGTGATTGTTGTTTTATTTTTTTTCATATTGACGCAAGTCAGTTAAAGACGCCTAAAATGGCGAGGCACTAAAATTAGTAGGGAGAGTATAGCAAAGATTTACATAATTTACACCCTATGTCATGATTTGCTCTAAGTTATGTCTGAAACCGACTCCAACAGGACGCGTATTTATTTGGATTACGCGGCTGCCACTCCACTCACGCCCTTGGTTTGGGAGGCAATGTTGCCGTATCTCACCACTCACTACGGTAATGCTAGCGCCTTGCATGCAGAGGGACGCACGGCCCGGGCGGCGGTGGAAGAAGCGCGTACCAAAACCGCCCGAGTTTTGGGAGGTCGGACTGAGCAGTTGTATTTCACTGCTTCGGGAACGGAAAGTAATAATTTGGCGATATTGGGTTATTTACAAATGCTCCATAATAACGGTCGTTCTTATGAAGCCATGGAAGTCTTGCTGACTGAAATTGAACACCCATCACTCCTGTCGTTAGTTCCAATTTTGAAAAAAAGAGGGGTATCGGTGGGCTTGGTGCCAGTTGATGAGCGAGGTTTTATTGTCCGCTCCGAACTCGATAAGCTAATCTCAGAACGGACGGTGCTGGTGGCTTTCTCCTACATCAATAGTGAAATTGGCACTATCCAACCAGTGTCAACTTTAGTGCGGATAATCAGGAATCAGGAATCTGTTCTAGGCACCAAAATTCAAGTCCACCTGGATGCTGCGCAGGCGCCACTCTGGAACTCGTGTTATTTGCCCCAATTGGGTGTGGATACAATGACTTTGGACGCTGGGAAGTGTGGTGGACCAAAAGGAGTGGGTGTGCTGTTTGCTCGGTTACCAGCCGCTCTAGCGCCGATAAATTTTGGCGGCGGGCAAGAGCGGGGATTGCGTCCGGGCACGGAAAATGTGGCTGGTATCGTCGGGGCGGGAGTGGCCATCTTTGAAGCCCAAAAAAAATACCAAGCACGACAAGAGCCGGTAATGAAAGTCAGAGACCAGGGGTTAGTTGAGCTAGCCAACATTTTACCGACCGCGGTCCTAAACGGCGCAACGGGTGAGACTAGAGTAGCCAACAACATAAATTTTTCTTTACCAGGAATGGATACGGAGTATGCGGTGGTTTGGCTTGATAAGTGTGGCGTAGCCGCCAGCACTAAAAGCGCTTGTGCTGGCGCTGGCGGGGGAATTAGTGGCGTGGTATTAGCTTGCACAAAGAATGTCGACTTAGCTAAAAGCACCATTAGATTAACGCTAGGAGAACACTCTAATGTCGAAGAACTGAAGTATGTTTTTGCGGAACTCGCTCGTTTAAACGCGCAAATGCAAAGTTTGACTAAATAGTTTTCATATTGCAATATAGTATTACGTTCGCGTTTGGTTGTTGTCCGAAGATGCTTAAGCAGTGGCTGATATCCGATTTCTGAGGGCGTGACGTATAATAAATCTTGTCTAAACTTATCTATGCCTAATTTTCAAAATTTTACATCAAAAGCCAAAGAAGCTATTCGCAAAGCACACGAGTTGGCGATTGAGCGTGGTCAAAACCACGTCAATCCCGTGCACCTATTGACCGCGTTAGCGATGCAAGACGAAAGTACTGTGATATCGATTTTAGATCGGCTCGATATTGATGTGATCGTTTTTACAGATTTATTGCTTGAAGCACTGGAAGTGGCGGAAATGCAGACAACTGTAACCCCATCGTATCAGTTGTACCTGACGCCTGAATTAGCGAAGGCGATCGAACACTCGGGTCGGTTTGCTGAACAGATGAGCGATGCGTATGTCGGGGTGGAGCATTTGTTTATGGCGGTCCTTGAACATCCTGGTCCGGCTAATCAGATTTTGCAACGAATGGGTATTGAAAAAGAAAAAGTCTTGCAGACCATTAAAGAAATTCGTGAGAATAGTGTTTCCGATGTTCAGACACCCAAAAAATACCGATCCCTAAACAAGTACACACGCAATCTCACCAAGTACGCACAAGAAAATAAGCTAGACCCAGTGATTGGTCGTGATGTTGAGATTCAAAGAGTCATCCAGATATTGTCACGACGAACTAAAAACAACCCAGTCCTTATCGGTGAAGCGGGTGTGGGTAAGACCGCCATTGCTGAGGGCTTGGCGCAACTAATTGCCTTAGGGCAAGTGCCGGAGTCAGTCAAAGAAAAAGAAATTTTGTCTCTTGATCTGGGCTTGCTAGTAGCTGGAACAAAGTTTCGTGGTGAATTTGAAGAACGGCTCAAGACAGTGATGAAGGAGGTGGAAAGTTCGGCGGGACGAATCATTTTATTTATTGACGAGTTACATACGATTGTTGGCGCTGGTCAGGCGGAGGGTTCGATGGACGCATCAAATATGCTAAAGCCAGCTTTAGCGCGCGGCGAGATTCGCGTTATTGGAGCGACCACTCTTAAAGAATACCAAAAACACATTGAGCGAGACCCAGCCCTGACCCGCCGCTTTCAACCCGTCTTTGTAAACGAACCGTCACCAGAAGACACCATTGCTATTTTGCGTGGTTTGTCTGAAAAATACGAGTTATTCCACGGCGTCCGTATTACCGACGATGCTATCGTTTCCGCTGTCAACCTATCTTCCCGCTACATCACCGACCGTTTTCTGCCTGATAAGGCAGTGGATTTAATTGATGAAGCAGCTTCTGCCTTGCGTATCTCACTAGAAAATAAGCCGGAAGAATTAGTAATTGCAGACAGGCAAATTCGGCGTCTAGAAATTGAGCGGGAGGCTCTTAAAAAAGAGCTGGAAGTTTCGGAGAATAAGAAAAAAATTAAAGACCGTCTAAATGAGATTGAACGTGAAATTGCTGAGTTGCGAGAAAAAACCTCCGCTTTGGAATCAAAGTGGCAGAATGAGAAAGTGGCGTTGGCTGAGATTGGGGTGCTAAAAAGACAGTTGGAAGAACTTCGGGTGGAGGCGGAAAATACAGAAGCGATGGCTGATTTGGCACGAGCCGCAGAAATCCGTTACGACTTAATTCCCAAAACGCAAAAGAGTCTTGATGAAAAGATGAAACGTCTTAAAAAATTGCAACGCAGTCGGCGACTCCTCAAAGAGGAGGTAACAGAAGAAGATGTGGCACTGGTCGTATCGCGCTGGACCGGTGTGCCAGTCTCTCGGATGCTCGAGGCGGAAGCTAAAAAACTAGCTCGCATGGAAGAAGTGTTGCGTGAAAAAGTAGTTGGGCAAGATCATGTCATCAAGCTGGTGGCTGATGCCATAAAGCGTTCCCGAGCGGGAATCGCGGACCCGAATCGACCGATTGGTTCGTTTCTGTTTTTGGGACCAACGGGAGTTGGTAAAACCGAGTTGTCGCGCGCTTTGGCGGAGTTTATGTTTAATGATCCTGACGCCTTGTTGCGTATTGATATGTCGGAGTTTATGGAAAAACACTCCGTTTCTAAAATTATTGGTTCGCCGCCTGGGTACGTTGGACACGAGGAGGGTGGTTCGATTACGGAGCGAGTGCGGCATCGTCCGTATTCAGTGATTTTGCTGGATGAGATTGAGAAGGCGCATCCGGAAGTGTTTAACATCCTCTTGCAGGTACTTGACTCTGGTCACCTTACTGACGCCAAGGGTCGCAAGGTAAATTTCCGCAACACCTTAATAATTCTAACTTCTAACATTGGTGCCGAACACATAGACCGTATGTCTAATTTTGGTTTTGCTACTGATAAGGGTGATGTGGCACAGTATGCACAAGCCAAAGATAAAGTAATGGAAAGTCTGAAGCTGTTTTTCCGACCCGAGTTTATAAACCGCTTAGATGAGATTGTTATTTTCGACATTCTCTCCCGGGAGACGATACACAGTATTGTTGGTCTACAAATTGAAGATGTGAAAAGACGGCTCGCTAAAAAAGACATTACTCTCGTTGTAGAAGAGGAGGTCCTCGAATATTTGGCAAAAGAAGGATATGATCCGAAGTTTGGGGCGCGACCGCTAAAACGTGTAATTCAGAGCAAGATTCTCACACCCGTTGCCAATATGATGGTGGGTGAGGGGATGTTGCAGCGAGGTACAGTGGTGGTTTCTTTGAAGAAAGGAGAGTTAGTTTTTGACAGCAAGAAGCGAACGTTAACGAAAACGGAAAAAGTAGGAAAGACGAAAGAGGCGGCGGTGGTGTAGGGTTTGAGGAGTGGTTGTGAGGCAACACAAAGGGGCGCCAGCGTAGCTGGCGCCCCTTTGTGTTGCAACCAAATTTGGCACTCTCCCCACACAAGAGTATGATAAATGAGACACTATGAACAAAATACCACTCGCTGACGAAATCCGACCAGCAACACTAGCTGACTACATCGGACAGACACATTTAGTTGGTGTTGGTAAACCGTTATTCGAAGCGATTGAAAAACAACACCTTTTTTCTTTCATTCTCTGGGGTCCGCCTGGAGTGGGTAAGACGACCTTGGCGCGGATTTACGCTAAAGCTCTAAAGGCATCATTCTACGAATTATCAGCCGTGAGAGCTGGCAAGTCAGACATAAAAAAAATTCTTGACACTAAAACCAATCAACCCAAACTACTTTTTCTGGATGAGATACATCGTTTCAATAAAGCCCAGCAAGACTATCTTTTGCCGTACGTAGAAAGTGGGGAGCTGACCTTAATTGGAGCCACTACAGAAAATCCGAGTTTTGAGGTGATTTCAGCCCTGCTGTCTCGTTGCCGAGTTTTTATTCTTAAGGAGTTGGACGAATCAGAAATTGCCAAAATTATTGAGCGGGCAGGCTTTACTTTAACCCAAGATGCCAAAGATTTCTTAATCAAAATGGCAAATGGCGATGCCAGACAAGCTTTAACCTGTTTAGAGATGACTCAGTCTTTATACGGAGAACTTTCGGTTGCTAATTTAATGGCATCAATTCAAAATCAAACCCTTCGTTACGATGCTCAGGGTGAAGAACATTACGTGACTAGCAGTGCTTTTATCAAGAGTTTACGGGCTAGTGATGTTAATGCCGCGCTGTATTATCTGGCTCGAATGGTGGCGGCGGGTGAGGATCCAAAATTTATTGCGCGGCGAATGGTAATTTTCGCCAGTGAAGATGTGGGTACGGCACAACCAACGGCTTTGGTGGTTGCCAACGAAGTTTTTCGAGCCGTTGAGATGATTGGTTACCCAGAGTGTGCTATTAATCTTGCTCACGGTACTGTTTATCTGGCAGTTGCCAAAAAAGACCGTCGTGCTTACAACGCACTTCGCGCTGCCGAAGCTGATGTCCGCCAGTATGGCAACTTGCCGATCCCACTTTCGTTACGTAATGCGACAACCAAGTTAATGAAAGAAGCTGGTTACGGTGCTGGTTATGAAATGTACCCACCCGACACTTCTTTCTTGCCTGATAAATTGAAGGGGAAGCGCTATTACGAATAAGTGCACTCTAATCAACAACAGAGATTTTTAAGAAAGCGGATAAGGTGCGATCGGAGATGGGGTTCAGGTAAAAAGGTTGTGTTTTTTATTTAGTGTGGTATTGTCAGCATCGGCGTCTTGCCATACTCAGGAGATTTACCGTGAACCGACTGTATTCGGCTTTGGTTTTGGGTCTTTTGTCTCTGGTTTTGAGCGGTTGTGCTGCCATGGCGCTACCTCTCGTTACCGGCGCGGGCGTGGTGGGGGCAGGTACTCTGTTGTCGGAACGAGGGTCGGCACTGCATGCCGACGAGTGTTACCGCATCACAACCACCGCCGAGCGTGAACGCGTCTCGCGAGCAGAACTGAATCGTCGGCTGATGGCAGCACGCTGCCCACAGCCGTAAGAAACGGTGTTTTGGAAAACACTGGCAAAACACAAAACCAGCGTCAAGGCGCTGGTTTTACTTTTGAAAGTTATCTTCGGCAGAGTTATGATTGAACATAAGAAAAGCCACCCCGATTCCAAGAGGTGGCTTTCGTTTAAAAAACTAAACAAGATCTCAAAAGATGTTGTAATGCCTACCCAGCAACCAGAGTATCTCGACTTTTTCATCTGGTATGGTGGCTTTGGGTAAGTTACGCAGTAGCTTCCACTCCCGTTGGTCTAACTTATTTCGGTGACAAGCTACGTGATGAATGGCAATCGCGTCAACGATATGAGGTGTGCCAGTAATGTCTTTGATGCAATAACCAATACCTTTGCGCAAAGTCACGCCACAGCCACAGCAAGTGTGGTTAGTGCCAGGGTGACCAACAAGGGGTGTCCCAATTTCTGGAACACTGACTCGATGTCCATCCCGCATTGCTACAAACAGGTTTTTAGTTAATTGGTCTACGTTCGGGTAGACTTTTTTTCTTTCACTTGTAACGAACCAACCAAACAAAGGAAGTGTGGACATTTTTGAGCTCCTCAAACAACACCATCACACCACGTGATGGTTGAAACCAGTAAAACATAAAATCTGTAAAAATCAAATGAGGGGTTGAAATTTAAAAAGGTCGTTGCCAGAAAGTGTCTGGCAACGACCGGTTGCTAAGTTTGATTTACTTAGCTAAGCTACCATGCCGTTTGAAGGCAAGGTAAGTGGCTAGACCGCCGACGAAAGCGGCTGATGTCGCGATATAAGCAGCTGACCCGATATAGAACATGGTTTTAATCTGCTCCAGACTACCGTTCCAGTTTATGCTGCTTAACAGCAGAATAGAAGACAGGATAGCGATAATTGCTGTTAGTGTCCAGTAAAACAAGAATTTAGATCGGCTCACATTCCCGGGATCTTGTTTTAGTGCCCAGTGCAGGACAAAGTACTGGAATAGAAAACTGTTGCCGAAGATCAGAACAGCGACACTGATCACAAAAATCAGATTTGTGAAACCGGTAACGCCAGCGACTAGTATCGCCAGCAACAACGAGTTAAAGGTACGGGCAGGAAGGAGCAATTCTTTCATGGTAAGGGCTTTCCTTGGGTTTTTAGTTCAGTCACACCATATGCTGAACAGCGACTATATAAACACAGCTTCTTGGTTATGACAATACTTTTGACTATTAAGACAAATTTACTTTAATGCAAAATATATTCGATAAGAATCAGTGTGCCAGTTAATTAGCGGTTTACAGCCGCAGTACAGGTTATCGATAGTTTTGTTCGTACCACTAACTATCAAGGCCAACCTTTTCGAACACTTAGTAGATTGGTTCGTCTTCGACTCCAAATCTACTAAGTGTTCTCAACCCTAGCTCGTTTGCCTCACGCCAGCACTGCGCTTTTCGAATCCCTCACGCCAGCAAAACTATTTGCTGGCTCCGGCGCCCCGCAACAAAAATCACCCAAGCAAAAGCTTGAGTTGATTTTTATAAGCGTGCGCCGGGAGGGATTCGAACCTTCGTAGGCATAAGCCAGCAGATTTACAGTCTGCCCTCGTTGACCGCTTGAGTACCGACGCGTTTTTGGCACGAATTATTCGTGGTGCTGTATAAATTACCACAGTCTATTGTGATTTCAAAGTCTAGGGCGTGTTATTATGGTTAGATGAGATTAGGTCTGCTTATGGTTGTAATAGTGTTGTTTTCTCCAGCGTTTGTTTTCGCGTCGGGGCAGGGTCTTGTGCCGTGTGCCGGGGTTGATTGTACGATGTGTGATTTTGGTGAACTTATTTACAACGTAATGAATACAGTGACGATAATTTTTGGTATTTTACTCACGCTGATGATTGTTGTTGGCGGTACTTACCTAGCCGTTTCGGTCGGTAATGCCGAAGTTAAAACAACAGTTAAAAGAATACTTAGTCAGGGAATTATTGGGTACATAATTATGCTTACTGCCTGGACTGCCACCGACGCACTTGTAAAAATGTTTCTCGTAGATGATGGTCAAATTGGAATTTGGGAAGGTCTTGACTGCTAGGGGTGGTGATTAAGTACTTTATAATTTTAGGGTTTGTGGTTAAATACAAAATATATGCAATTTTTCTCAAGCCCACTCCGTAACTACAGAAAGTTTTTTTTGGCGTTTATTATTTTACTTAGCGTTACTGTTTTTTTAAGCCCGAATCTTGTTTCGGCGCAAGGCCTTGTTCCGTGTCAGGGTACAGATTGTACGATGTGTCATTTTGCTGATCTGGCGAATAATATAATTAAATTTCTTTTTGGATTAGCAGTAATGGTATTTGTGGTGATGATGGTGGTGGCTGGTTTTGGATTAGTTACTTCTGGGGGAAATCCGGCTGCTCTGAGCGACGCTAAATCAAAATTAGTCAACGCCATCATCGGTTTACTCATAATGTTTTCGGCTTGGTTGTTGATTGATACCATAATGAGGGCCCTGCTACCAGGGGGTCAGGGTGAAATTTCTGGTTGGGGACCGTGGTCGCAAATAGAATGTTGGGCACCAACAAAAACTGAAAGCCCGACTGGAGGTGATGCGGGGTTACCACCGGGCGCCCCGCCACCCCCACCACTACCTCCAGTTACAATCCCACCTCAACCCGCTGGACAAATATGTTACCCTGGTACTGGTGCTGGACCGGTGTGTTTTCCTGCTGTCACTGGTATTGCCGGACAACCTGGCTATGAGTACCCTCCTAATTTTCTTGCCCCAACAAGATGGATAGACACTCAAAGTGTTAATATGAGTACACGGATAAGCCAACGTTATAATCTGGGAGAATTTAACCGGAGCACAACTTGTGGCGGTGGCGGAAGGTTTATGTACATAGACCCAAGGGTGGTGGCAGCACTGGAGAGTATGAGTGATAGTTTTGGTGTAAAAATTTCAGTCAATTCCGCACACCGATCGCCCGGTTGTAATAGCCGGATTCCCAACTCATCACCAAATTCTATGCATATGTCAGGTAGGGCGGTTGACTTGGCTTTACCTCCGGGTAGAAATAAACAGCAGGTTAGAAATGCTTGCGTTGCGGCTGGCGCCACCTTTACCATGGAATACTCAAATACTAATCATGTCCATTGTGATTGGCGCTAACAATTAACTGAGAATTTAGCTAGCGTGATTGGGTACACTGACAAAGATAAATACAAAATAACACCCCAATGGGTGTTATTTTGTATTCGCGGGTCCACGAGGATTCGAACCTCGGTCGCTGGTTTTGGAGACCAGCATTCTACCACTGAACTATAGACCCTTAAACAACAACGTCAGTTTTTTAGCCCAACGCAATCGTTAATCACTGAATAGTAGGCGAAAAGAGAGATAAAATCAATCTTTCAGAAAGTTGGAAACTGTTGAGAATATTTTTTCCGTGTCGGTGGGGCTAAACCAGTGTATGGTAGTGTCGCGTTTGAGCCAAGTTAGTTGGCGTTTGGCAAATTGCCTAGTTTTCAGAGTAAGCTCGGCAACCATCTCGTCGTAGGTTAATTTACCTTCTAGATAGCGTGAGAGATAACGACATTCAAGCCCAAGACTTTCAAGACGAGAATGAGTTATCTCCGTTGTCAGTAATTCTTGTATTTCAGCCACCATACCAGCTTGGAGTCTGGCGATAATTCTGGCGTGGATGCGTTCTTGTAATTCTGCCGATGGTAAGGTCAGTCCAATGGTGTAAACCTCATACTTAGCAGGTAAATCTTTTTTAGGCGGTACTGTCCCTAGCGTGCTGGCAATCTCAATAGCGCGAATCAGTCGGCGCGGATTGTCCTTATCAATCGTCGCAAATCTTTGGGGATCAAGTTTTTTCAGTTGTTGCTGTAGAGATTCTTTGTCGAGGTTTTCTAGTTTTTGGCGGAGCTTGGTATCGAGTGGTGCTGGTGGTAGGGAAATGCGACCAAGTAGAGTATCCAGGTACATAAAAGTACCACCAACGATGATGGGTAAACGTTGTCTTGAAAAGATGTCAGTGAGGGCTTGCTCCCCGTCACGCTTGAAATCGTGGGCGGTGTAAGTGGTGTCTAAATCAACAACATCAAGGAGATGATGCGGAACTCCAGCTCTTTCCGACACTGATACTTTGCCACTACTTAAATCCAGCTTACGGTAGACCTGTCGTGAGTCCGCTGAGATTATTTCACCAGCAAATTTTTTAGCCAAAGCAATGGAAAGAGCTGTCTTACCCGAAGCGGTGGGGCCGACAATCGCCACAATTTTTGGTCTTTGTTTACTCACAACTTCCATCATAAACGCTTATCCTATTGTCCAGCACCATTTTTCGTACCTCAAAATTGTGCTGGAGGAGGGACTTGAACCCTCAAGCCTTGCGGCATGCGATTTTGAGTCGCACGTGTATACCATTCCACCACTCCAGCGGGTGTCAGCTAGTCTACCAGAAAATACAAAAGTTATAAACAGGCACAATTTTGGTTTGTGTTAGAATAAGGAAAGTCAGCGGGGTGGGCTCGCGTGATGATTATTTAATTTTAGGGTATGGCATTTCAGGGTGACTCAATCTACTGGGTAGAAGTAAATAAAATTGTTCCCAATCCGTTTCAGCCACGACGGGAATTTGATGAGCAAAAGTTACGCGAATTATCGGAGTCAATCCGCATGTACGGCATCTTGCAGCCACTTACCGTCACTAGAAAAGAAATTGAACGCGAAGACGGTACTTTTTATACGGAATATGAATTAATCGCTGGAGAGAGGCGTTTACGGGCTTCTAAACTCGCTGGTTTGGCACAGGTGCCGGTGATTATTAGAGAGGGCGAAGAAAGCGAGCAAGAAAAATTAGAATTGGCGATTATTGAAAATCTCCAGCGTGAGGATCTTAATTCCATTGATCGAGCGTTGGCGTTTCGGCAGTTGTCTGAGGTCTTTGGTTTATCGCATTCGCAAGTGGCGAAAAAAGTTGGGCGGAGTCGGGAATATGTTTCCAACACCATCCGCTTGCTGGCTTTGCCTGATTATATGCAGAGTGCTTTAAAACAAGGTGAAATTAGTGAAGGGCACGGACGGACGCTGTTGATGTTAAGCGATCGTCCAGAAGAACAAGACGTGGTTTTCCGAGAGATTTTGCTTAAAAAGCTATCGGTACGCGAAGTCGAAAGAATCGTCCGCAAGATTGCGACTGATAAAGTGCGGAAAAAAGAATCAGATGACTTTGATACGGAGCTGATTGAGATTGAGAAGCGTTTTATGGAAACACTAGGCACGCGGGTGCAGATTCAAAAGACCGATTATGGCGGAAGGCTAACGATTGATTATTTTTCTGTGACGGACTTAGAGGAAATGTTAACTCGTATGAAGACTGATGGAGTGGTTTTGGGTCCGAGTTCGGGAGTTGTAAAGGAACAGGCGCAGATACTTGATAACCATACGCCACTCGATTTAACAAACGTAGCGCCACTTATAGCGGCAGCGCCGGCGGCGGGCGAATTTTTACAAGAAGTGCTGTCGGAGCGACGCGAGCAAGAGGTGATGACAGAGACTGACGATACATTACTGTCTGATAAACAACCAGTCGAAGAAAAATCAGCGGTCGCTATGCCGTTTATGATTATGCCGCCAGTTGAAAATAGTTTGATCAATGCGCCAGTGGTGCCACCGAACACTAACGCCTCGTCCCAGATGGCTGTTTTCGAAAACGAAAGCTTGCCACTAGCGGTGGCGAATCCAGTGGAGGAAAACGTTACTCAGACCGCGGTAGTTCCAACAGAAGACATTGTCTCGAAAGCAGCTAGTGATGACTTAGCAAAAAACGACAACTCTACCAACACTCCGCCATCAGCTAAACCACCAGAAGAAGATGACGGCGATCTTTACTCAATACGTAATTTTACAGTTTAACCGAAGCCGGCTTAGTTTTCAGTTCGTTCGAGGGCGGTTCTAATGCGGCGGCGGGCCAGTGAGGTTTTAGCAAAACCCAACCATTTTTTAGTGGGACGAGAAGTCTTGCGGGTTTCGATTTCTACCATATCGCCGTTTTTTAGTTCACGGTCAAGCTGGACTAATTTGCGATTGACTTTGACACCAGCGATATGGTCGCCAATCTCAGAGTGAATAGCGTAGGCAAAATCAATGGGGGTGGCTCCGACTGGTAAATCAACCACGTCGCCAATGGGGGTGAAGACAAAAATGCGGTTGGAGAAAAAGTCTTTACGCATATCCTCAACAAACTCAGCCGTGGATGATTTCTCCTCAGCGTGGGTTTGTCCGATTTGGGATATCCACTTGGGGATTTTGTCGCGGTGCGGAGTCTTAGTAGTGTCTTTTAAGTCTTGGCTGGGTTGCAAGCGGCGAGTGAAAGGACGAAACAACACTGGTATCAAACTAGCGAATCGCGACGGGCTTTCTGCAGTTTCGTCCGACACCACTGGTTCTTTGTAGGTGATGTGAGAAGCGATACCAAACTCTGATTCGTGGTGCATTTTGCGAGTGCGAATTTGAATCTCCAGAATAACTCCGTTCTGGGTGGTGACAGTGGTGTGTAGGGATTTGTAACCATTGGGTTTCGGGAAGGCAATGTAATCCTTGACCCGACCAGGCAAGGGTCGCCAAAGTTTGTGGATAATACCAAGCGCTCGGTAACAATCTTCAACTTCAGGCACCACCACCCGCATCGCCAGAAAATCATACACAACATTGATGTCCCACTCTTTACGCTTTAGTTTGTGGTACAGACTGAAAAGACCTTTGACGCGATAGGAAGTGTTAAAATCAGTTAAGCCAATTTCCGCCAAATGTTTTTGTAAGACTTTACGCTCCCTTTCGAGTTGCTCATTGGCTTTACGGGAGCGTGATTCGAGTAATTTTTTTACCTGAGCGTACTCTTCTGGATAGATGTGGGGGAAAGCTAAGTCCTCTAGTTCTTTACGGATTTTACCCATACCGAGACGGTGTGCGACTGGTACGTAGACTTCCAGAGTTTCGCGCGCAATGCGCAGACGTTTTTCGTTGGGGACATGCTCCAGTGTCTGCATATTGTGGAGGCGGTCTACCAACTTGATAATGAGAACGCGGATATCTTGGCTAGTCGCGACAAAAAGCTTACGTAAACTTTCGTTATGACGGTCGCTGCCATAATAACGAACCGAGCTCAGTTTGGTGACACCTTCAATTAAAAATAAAATCTCATCACCAAATTTTTCTCTAATTTCTTGAGAGGTGACGCTAGTGTCCTCGATGGTGTCATGGAGGAGACCGGCCGCGATGGTGGACGCCCCCATACCCATCTCGGCTAGTTTTCTGCCGACTTCCGCGAGGTGGCTAAGGTAGGGTTCGCCTGAGTAGCGGAAATGATCGGCATGTGCCGTTTTAGCGAATTCATAAGCCGCCTCCACCAACGCCTTATCGGCAGGTGTCGGGTGTTGCATGGCGACAATGATATTCTTAACTTCCATTAAATCTCATTGTAGAGAAAGTGTGTAGAAACACAAGTCTTAACCTTGCTTGAGGAGAGCTAGCGCAACTTCTAGCGTCAGGTCTTTAGTTTCAATGGTGTCGGGGATGCTGATTTTACGGAAACCTTTCTTTAGATAACGACCCGATTTAGATTCATAAACATTAATTAGTTTTTTGGTGCTGGGATTAACACCTAACTCGGCTATCAGCTTCTCGCCTTTGCGCATTTGTTTGGGTTCTTTGTAGATTTCGAGGGCTCGCTCGTAAGTAATTGTGTACGGATCATCACCGCCTTTTAAGGATCTAAAATCGCCCGCGTGTGCCAAATAAGGTCCGTATTGACCGGTGTTGGCGACTATGGGTTCACCTGTTTTGGGATGCAAACCAAGTTCCCGCGGGAGAGTTAGGTATTTAATCGCATCCGCGAGGGTGACGGTAGCGGGTTTGATGCTGGCTGGTAAACTGGCCCGTTTGGGGGCTGGCGATTTAACGCCTTTTTTCTTTTCGGGAGTTTCACCTAGTTGTACATAGGGTCCGTATTTACCAGTGAGAACGAAGATAGGTTCGTTGGTGTCAGGGTGCAAGCCAAGGGGGGCGGTGGGTTTCAGTTCATCACCATTAAGAAGACGAGAGCCAGTGCAGTCCGGAAAACGTTCGCAAGAAAGAAAAGTGCTACTTCGTCCCAACTTTATTATCATGCCGGCGCCACAGTCGGGGCAGGGGAATTGTTTAGGTCCGGCTCCGAGGTTGGTGAGTTTGGGAATGTCTTCTTTGGCCGTAACCGCTTTTTGAAAGGGTAAGTAGAAATCACTGAGGGTTTTTACATAAGTTCGCTTTCCAGCGGCTATCTCATCGAGTCCATCTTCCATCTCGCTCGTGAAATTGTCGCTGATGTACTCAGCGAAATGTTGTTCCAGAAACGAAGACACCACGTCTCCAGTGTCGGTTGGGAATAAAGTCCGACCGTCTTTGAGTACATAGCCACGGTCGATGATAGTTTTCATAATTGAGGCATAAGTCGAAGGTCTGCCAATCCCGCGCTTTTCCAGTTCTTTGATGAGACCAGCTTCGGTGTAGCGATTTAAGGGTTGGGTTTCTTTGCTTTCAATAACGATATTACTAAGAGTTAATTTATCACCGGTTGCGAGTTTTGGTACTTCGGTGTCTTCACCTCGGGCCAAGACATCGACGACGAGCCAGCCCGGGAACAAGATACGAGTACCCTGGAGAAAGAAATCAGGAATGGAGTCAGAGTTGTTGGTGGTGATATTTGTCACCAGCTTGGTGCGTTTGCTAACAGCGTCAGTCATCTGTGAAGCGACGGTTCGTCGCCAAATTAGTTCATAGAGGGCTTTTTGGTCAGCGCTTAAACCAGCGTGTTTTTTGTTGATGTCGGTGGGGCGAATGGCTTCGTGAGCTTCTTGGGCTGATTTACTTTTGGTTTTGTATTGGCGTGGCGCTAGGTATTCTTTTCCATACGCAGCATTAAGGAAAGCTAAAATTTGCTTTTGGGCGACAGCACTTAGAATTGAGCTGTCGGTACGCATATAGGTAATGAGACCAGCTTCGTAGAGTTTTTGGGCGGCACCCATAGTACGGGAAGGAGAAAAACCCAGACGAGTGGAAGCGACTTGTTGCAGAGTAGAGGTGGTAAAAGGTGGTCGGGGGGAGCGTTTGGCCTCGGTTTCTTTGATGGCAGTGATAGCCCACGGGTATTTTTCGCCGAGCTGTTTAATGCGTAGCGCCTCCGCTTCGGTTTTTGGTTCGATACTACAAAGAAACGCCAGCTTGTCACTTGGGGTTTTTAGGTGGGCGGTTAAGGTGTAATAAGTTTCTGGCACAAAGGCGCGGATTTCGCGTTCTCGTTCCATTAGGATACGCAAAGCCGGCGATTGTACTCGACCCGCCGAAAGACCGTAGCGAACTTTTTTCCAAATTAGTCCAGACAAATCGTAGCCAACCAAACGATCGAGTACACGCCGGGCCTCTTGTGCCTCTTTGAGATTAATGTCTAAGTCGCGGGGATGCGCGATCGCTTCTTTGACAGCATTTTCAGTAATCTCATTAAAAGCCACTCGTCTTAGTTTTGGATTAACGTCTTTTACTAACTCGGCAATATGCCAAGCAATAGCTTCACCTTCTCGGTCCGGGTCAGAAGCAAGGAGTACCGCATCGGCTGTTTTGGCGGCTTTACGCAGACCCTCTATAACTTTTTCTTTACCCGGCGAAATAATGTATTGCGGAACAAAACCAGCTTCAATATTGACAGCATTGGTATTACTTTTTGGTAAATCACGAACGTGACCAATGGACGAGAGTACGCGAAATTGCCCACCCAGATATTTTTCAATCGTTTTGGCTTTAGCTGGTGATTCAACGATGACTAGAGAGTAATTGCCCATAATTTTTTATCGTAAATTCCTGTAACAAATACTAGCAAAGCGTCTTAGTGTCAAATCAGAGACTGGTATAAGTGTCTAAATCCGAGCGCTGTAATGAGGTGCTTCGTAGACAATATAACCTTTTAATTCCATTTGCATGAGCAGAGTGGCGGCTTCCGAGACCGGACAGCCGAGGGCGCGAATTAAAGTATCACGAGCGAGGGGTTCGCGCAGAAGTGTCACTACTTGTTGTTCTTGCGGGCTGAGGGAGGGGAGTGGGGTAGTTTTGTCATTGGCTAAGTTTGGTTCAATTCCGAGAGCATAAAGAATATCGTTGGGTTCAGTGATGGCGGTGGCGCCGAGTTTAAGAAATTGGTGGACACCTTTAGCTGTTTCGGTAAAAATATTTCCCGGTACGACTAAGAGTTCGCGGTTGTAGTCGACTGCCAGTCGAGCGGTTATCAAAGTCCCGGATTGGGGCGCCGCTTCGATGAGTAAAGTGGCGTGAGAAAGTCCAGCCATGAGCCGATTGCGTTGCGGAAAAGACCACTTGGTAGCAGCGCTATCCGGTGGAAACTCGGAGAGGAGACCGCCACCCGCCGAGATGATGCGTTCCGCCAAGGGGCGGTGGCGCGCTGGATAGAGGACTTTTGGCTCTAAACCACTCCCCGGTACAGCCAATGTGTAGAGATGATGGCGTAAGGCGGCTTCGTGCGCTAGACCATCAATACCTAAAGCCAGCCCCGAAACAATCCCAATCGGGTAACCAGCGAGACCAGCCAGTAGGTACTCCACCACCTGTTTGCCGTAAGTCGTATACTGACGGGAACCGACGACAGCTAAAAGTTTTAGCTCGGGCGGAGGTAGGGTGCCTTGGTACCAAAGCTGGGTGGGTGGGTCTGGTATTTGAGCGAGCAGGGGTGGAAATAAAATTGTCGGTAGAATTGATATAGGATGTGACATACACCCAGATTATAGCACCCCTAGCACGGTATTGCTTTTTTGTCAAAAGTATGATACAATGAAATGGTGTTAGTTCTCTATAACCCCTCCCCGCTTTAGACCGGTGGGGAGTTGTTCCCCACATTTTGTACGGTCTACATTCAGGAGGACGTCGTGAGATCTTTCCAACATATTTTTTGCGCAGTGATTGTTTTCATTGCGTACACCAAGCTGGGGTATTACCACCCTTGGCAAATTGGTAAGGCGCTTCTTGGATACTTTTCCGAGAAACGTCGTCTCGGTGGTGATGTATTGTCGGTCAACAAATGGGGTTTCCCCATTGGAACACTGATGTGTTCGGTCGACAAACCAGGACAACTACCGACAGACACCGTGTTTACAGACGAGATGCACGCGTTGCGGACTCAGTACGCTGGACGGTTGGGGTATTTCGGCAAGTTTGCCGTGATCCCATCCCTACAGGGGAAGTTGGTTGGCAAACAGCTGCTCGCTAACGCCGTGACGGAATGGTCATTTGCACACGGAGTGGAGGTGGCTGTTATGATGGTCAATCCAGCCCACGTTGGTTTGTACCGTCGGTATGGTGCGGTGGAAATCAGTCGTACCGATGGTACCAGGGGTCTCGAAAAAGCTCCCGCCGTGTTACTGGTCTTAGATTTCTCCGCTCCTAACAAGGTGCGGGAATATCGGGAACAGTATCTCCGTCTGAATGAACTTCAGACGGAGATCAGCAAAGCGGAGGGCGATTTTGTCGCCTCATAACCACGGGATTTTCCCACACTATCAACAACCACCGGCATGCGGTGGTTGTTCTTTACCAGCTAAATAGTTTGGGTAGAGGTAGCAGTTTAAAGAGTTTCGTAGGTGTGAGTTACTTTGGTGTACAAAGCGTAGCTTAATCAGTACTATTGAACGTAGACAGGTTTAGCTTAATTGACAATCCTGTTTGTGGGCGTGAATGTTCGCAATTTTAGGAGGTACACACGATGATTACGCCTTCCCTTAGACATATCGTAGAAGCGATACCAGATGGTGTTGTTCCGTACTTTCAGCCGATTGTGGCCAAAGATGGTCATCTTTCGTACGAAGCACTGGGGCGACTCAGGGTGGATGGGCAGCTGTTGACTTCGATGCAGTTTCTGCCTTTTCTGGAAGGTCGGCTACAACTCGCTGCGTTTGACCGACAACTAATTGCCCTAGCAGTCGCGGAGATGGCACGTTGCAATCTTCATAATCCGCGGCCAGTTTCACTGCATGTGAATGTTTGCAACGAACTGCTGTGCGACGCAGACTTTCCGCAGTACTTGTGTGAAGTTCTGCTCGCGCACGATGTGTGGCCATGGCTCCTTACGGTGGAGATTCTTGAACACAGTGATTTCTGGCACAATCCAAAGATGATCAGTGTCCTAAGAGACATCAATCGTCTAGGGGTGCAGCTGGCGGTCGACGATTTTCCTTGCTGGACAGACGCTAATGGTCTATTAGTTTGGCTGGTTGATAATCAGCTAGGCATCACCGTCCTAAAACTAGATCGGTCAGTCATCATTCGTGTCGCGGCTGATGATTCCACTAGGGCGGACTGCGATGAAGTCATTCGCTACATAGAACTGGCCAGAAAAGCCGGTATGCGGGTAGTCGCCGAAGGGGTTGAGACAGACGAGCAGGCGTTGTTTATGCAGTGTCTCGGTGTCGATGCTTTGCAAGGATTTAACATCGGCAGACCAGCACCGAACTGCAGTCCTTTCAAAACTCACTAAGGAGCGGCGGTGAGTGGAGTAAAAAAGATAAAGTTATTTCGAAAGAGACACCAATTCGGTGTCTCTTCTTCTTTGTGTGTTTAGCACTTCCTCTGTATAATCGGGAGTGTAATTCGTAACGAGGAATATTTTTTATGCTTGATATTAAGTTTATTCGTGATAATGCCGAGCTGATTAAGCTGGCGGCACAAAAGAAGAAGATGTTGGTTGATATCGACCAGCTGTTAATCACAGACGACGAACGTCGGGCGAGACTGACCGCCATTGAAACTAAAAAAGCCGAACAGAATCGCGTCTCAGGTGAAATTGTAGCAGCTAGTCAAGATGCAGTAAGACGCGAGAGTTTGATTGCACAAATGCAGTTACTTAAAACTGAAATTCAGGCCGAGGAAACCGCCCTACACGCAGTTATGGAAAAATGGCAGGCACTGATGTTGCAAGTGCCAAACATTCCCGATATGTCTGTACCAGACGGAAACAGTGACGCTGATAATGTTGAAATAAAAAACTGGGGCGAGCAAACTCACTTTGCTTTTCCCGCCAAGGACCACACCGAGCTGATGGTTAAACTTAAGTTGGTGGATTTTGAACGAGGGGTGAAAGTACATGGTTTTCGGGGTTATTACTTGCGGGGGGATGGTGCACGGCTGGCTTGGGCGATTTGGAATTATGCTAATCAATTCTTTTTAGCGAAAGGTTTTGAGCCGCTACTGGTACCGTCAATTGTCCGCAAGAGTAATCTCTATGGTACTGGACATTTACCGAATGATGCTGACGATGTGTACCGCACTCAGGATGATGATTACTTAATCGGCACCAGCGAGGTTTCCACGATGGGGATGTACAGCGATGAGGTTATTGAACGGAGTGAGTTGCCGCTCAAACTTCTGGCCTTCTCACCGTGTTATCGGCGCGAGGCGGGTAGTCACGGCAAAGACACCAAAGGACTGATTCGAGTCCATGAATTTTTTAAGTTAGAGCAAGTACTTTTGTGTGAAGCATCACACGAAGAGAGTGTGCGTTGGCACGAGTGGATCAACCGCAATACGGAGGAGTTTATTGAATCACTTGGCATACCTTATCGTACAGTGCTTAACTGTGGGGCGGATATTGGTCAGGGTCAGGTAAAAAAATACGATATTGAGCTTTGGGTACCAGCTGAGAAAAAGTATCGAGAAATTAGTTCTGCTTCTTACTTCCACGATTTTCAAACACGACGCTTTAACATTCGTTATCGCGATGAGGCGGGTAAATTGCGTTACGCCCACTCTCTAAACTGCACCGCTATTCCAACACCACGGATTTTGGTTTCACTTATCGAAAACTTTCAACAAGCTGATGGGACCGTCTTAGTACCAGAAGCGTTGCGGTCATTTTTTGGCAAAGAGCGGATTGGTTAGTTGGGGTTTGCTACGCTGGTTTTTGTCACCTTGGCTTAGCTACTTAGTTAGTGAGCGGGTTGTGCTAACATAGGGCAAATGAAATCAAGACCAAAAAAGTCTGCCCGCTCGATTAATCCAGCAACTAAGGTGTTCCTTAAGCAAGTGGGGTGGGGTTTATTGTTGCTTGGTTTAATCGCCGCGTTGGTTTACGGTATTTGGCACGTAACACGTTTACCTGGTTTAACTATCAAAGATTTGACGGTTAGTGAGGGTATGACTATTGCCAACACAGAGATAATCACTACCGTGGAAGCCAAACTGGCGGGTACGTATCTCGGTTTAATTCCGAGGCGTTTCGCTTATTTTTACCCACAGTCAGAAATTCAAACCGCGATTTTAGATAAGGAACGCATAAAATCAGTGGTGGTGGAACGAGTGGGTTTGACTGGTCTGTCGATAAAATATGAGGAATATATTCCGCACGCTCTGTGGTGTTCGACTACCAACAGAGATGATTGTTGGTTTATTGATAAATATGGATATGCTTACACGCGGGCGCCTAAGCTTACGGGAGGTAGTTTTGTTCGTTACCACACCCTACACCGCGAACCAGCTAGCGGCGAGACGCTCACTACCCCAGAGGATTTTTTAGCCATACAAGATTTAAGGCAGAGAATTATTGAAACCAATTGGCACGTTGAGGCAGTTGAAATTGATGCCGTTAGAGATGTCTTTTATACTTTAGTTGGCGGTAGTGAAATTAAAGTCACTTTAACAGCTCCTATTGAAAGTACTTTTGATAATCTCTTAACCGTTCGCAACTCAGAAGAATTTTCTCACTTACAACCCGGGCATTTTATGTATCTTGATTTACGATTTGCTAATCGGGTTTTTGTAAAAGAAGAGGCGGTGGAGGCGGTCGAAGCGACACTCGAGACGATGTCTACAACTAGTGTTGTAAGTGAGGTGAGTGAGGAAATCTTACCAGAATAAGGCGAGACGTTTAAGTTTCTCTGGGAAGTGTGTTACAACAAAATACTATGAATTTTTGGCAAAAACTACCAGCCCCATTTTTGGTCATAGCACCGATGGCTGATGTTACTGACGCACCCTTGCGGCGGCTGATTGCTAAGTACAGTTCTCACCCTCGTTTAGATGGTACGGTGGGCGGCGCGGCGGTGACTTGGACCGAATTTGTATCGGCGGATGGTTTGGTGCGAGCCACTAAAGAAGGGAAACAAAAACTCCTGGCAGATTTAATTTACACCGAAGCGGAAAGACCGATTGTGGCGCAACTCTTTTCGCGAACGCCTGCTCATATGGAATACGCGGCGGCTTTGTGTCGTGAGCTTGGTTTTGATGGAATTGATATCAATATGGGTTGCCCAGATCGAAGTATTGAGAAGCAGGGTTGTGGCGCTGCTATGATCAAAAATCCAGACAGTGCAGTGGCCATTATCGAAGCTGCTAAACGCGGAGCAAAGACAGATGCCAAAGATGGTATTCCGGTATCAGTGAAAACACGGCTTGGTTATCACAAAGACGAATTGGACACTTGGTTACCGCATTTACTTTCGACCAATCTGGCAGCTCTCACCATTCACGCCAGGACGCGGCAGGATTTGAGTAAAGTGCCGGCGCGTTGGGAGAGAATTAAAGAAGCGGTGGCTTGGCGAGATAGACTTCAAGTTAAGACACGAATTATCGGCAACGGCGATGTGCTCTCGCGGGCTGACGGCTTGGCTAAAATCAATGCTACTGGTGCGGATGGGGCAATGGTGGGGCGAGCGTTGTTTGGTAACCCGTGGTTTTTTCACCCGAAGCGATGTTTACCACTAAAACTTCACACTCTACCGACCCATGGTGTTGATAGGGAAACTATTGTCGCTTTTGATCAGAGTGATGAAACCGTAGAGTATGTTTCTACCAAAGAAAGACTGGCAGTTCTCGTCGAACACACCAAACTCTTTACGGAACTTTTGCCACACAAAAATTTTGCGACAATGAAAAAGCATTTCAAGGCCTACGTTAGCGGTTGGCCTGAGGCGGCAGAGTTGCGGGGGCGGTTGCTGGCTGCGACTGACGCGAAGGCAGTGGAGGCAATTGTGGCAGATTATCTCAGCTCTCACCCAGCTTCATTTTCTGATTGAGGTCTTTCTTAAAAGTGGTAGTTTTCCACTTAGATTTAAAACAAGACAACTAAATAATTGCTACACTGTAGCTGATGGACGAGATATTGCACGCAAATATTTTTTTTGTAATCGCTAGTGTGGCGGTGGTTTGTTTTGTGGTGCTTGTGTGCATAGCACTTTATCACGTTATCAAAATTCTTAGATTAATTCGCTCCATCCTCACTCGCGTTGAATTGGGAAGTAGTTTGGTCGCAGAAAATCTAACACAGCTAAAAGCCACGTTAGCGGAGGGGGGTATTATCTCGCGTTTGTTCGGTATGGTTTTAAACGGACTGAATACCGCAGCACCAAAACGAAAGCGCACATTTACTAAGCGTAATGAAAATATTTATGACAAACAAGAAACCAGTTAAAAGTAACGGTCTGTCTAACAAACAATCCGTTGGTATCGGGTTGGGAATTACCGCCGCTGTGGCGGCGGCCGCGGCGGGTAGTTACCTTCTCTATGGTAGTAAAAATGCTACCAAGAATCGAAAAGCAGTAAAGGGCTGGGCACTGAAAGCGAAATCAGAAGTCTTAAAGGGTGTTGATAGAGCCAAAGAACTGTCGCAGGAAGATTACGAACAACTTGTAGAATCAGCCGTTAATACCTACAACGCCGCCAAATCAGCTTCAAAGACCGAGTTAGCAGATTTTAAGAAAGATATGAGGGCGCACTGGAAAGGTTTACAAAAAACCGCCGCGGTGAAGAAGTTGACTGCTAAAAAAGCGGTAAAGAAAGCTACCAAAAAAACTGTCAGAAGAGTAGCTAAATAATTCGCGTTATCTGGTAAGTATCGTTAATTTAAGTGTTTTCGTGCGATACTGATTTTACGTGATATTATAAAAAACATCACTATGCGTTCACTTTTGCACCCAGTACAATTATTTATCATCGGTGCCGTGTTGCTGGTGATGGCTTCGTCTAGTTTGGCGACGAGTGTTTCATCATCAGCAGCGCCGGAGGTGGTGGCTGAGACGTCTGATTCGTTACGAATAACGGCGGGAGACATTTCGCCAGCCATCACAGCTAGTAGCTACTTGGTCTTTGATATGGAAAGTGGGGAGACGATTGTGGCGCATCGTGATGAGGTGGTTTTGCCGATTGCTTCTGTTACCAAATTACTGACCGCAGCCACAGTCCTGCGTACTTTTGACTTGAATGCCACAGCCACTATTGCCAAAGCTGATTACGTGACAGAGGGTCGCGCGGGGCGCTTGGCAGTGGGGGACACTTATACTTTTTATGATTTATTATTCCCGCTCCTACTCGAATCTTCAAATGACGCCGCGGCAGTTTATGAAAGAGTCACTGAGAATGACATTATTCGGCAGATGAATGGTTTGGCGGCCGAGCTTGGGACTAAAAATCTAGTGGCGGCGGATGCTTCGGGTTTATCCGACAGGAATCAAGCCTCAGCTCAGGATTTGCGCATCTTAACCCGAGCTATCCACACGACCTTACCGCACGTTTTTGATATCACACAACTATCTAATCGGGTTGGTCCAGAAATTGTTTGGACCAATAATAGTCCAGTCCTCACCACCAATTATCGCGGTGGCAAGCACGGCTACACAACAGCTGCCAACCGAACGTTAGTGGCGATTTATAATGAAAAAATTAGCAACGACGAGCGAACCATCGGGTACATTATCTTAGGTAGCGATGACCTCAGACAAGACGTGCGAAAATTGCGTGAACATGTACTGGCTAATGTCACTCTTGAATAATCTGGTATACTAGCCGGACATGACAGATCACGTTGCCCTCTACCGAAAATATCGACCACAGACTTTTGCTGAAGTACGTGATCAGGATCACATTATTAAGGTACTTACCGGTGCCATTAAAAAAGGTGAAATACCGCACGCTTTGTTATTTTCTGGAACACGCGGTACCGGCAAAACTACTTTGGCGCGCATCTTTGCGAAAGCGATTGGGACTAGCCAGCTTGACCTCTACGAAATTGACGCCGCCAGCAACCGCGGCATTGATGACATTCGGGAATTAAAAGAAGCGGTCTACACACTGCCTTACGAATCGACTTACAAAGTCTACATCATCGATGAGGTGCATATGCTTACCAAGGAGGCATTTAATGCTTTGCTTAAGACACTCGAAGAACCGCCGGCTCACGTCATTTTTATTTTAGCGACGACTGAGGAAGAAAAATTACTCGACACGATTATCTCGCGTTGTCAGGTGTTTCGTTTTCGTTCTCCGACGCGAGCGGTTTTGGCTGAAACGGTGACAGACATTGCCAAGCAAGAAGGTTTTTTGCTTTCGCCCGAAGCGGCTGATTTGATCGCCGTAGCGGCGGACGGCTCGTTTCGTGATGCGCTGGGTGTGACGCAGAAAGTAATTTTAGCTTCTGGTGATAAGCTCGGCAGTAGTGACGAGGTGGCGGCGATTATTGGCGCTCCGCGGAGTGTGTTGATACTGGGCTTGTTGCAAGCTTTGCACCACAAAGACACCGATAAAGCACTGACGTTTTTGGCAGAGGCAGTGGCGGCTCAGGTGGAAATGAAGCTTTTTGCTCGGCTGTTACTCGAAGCCATAAGAGCGGTGATGCTGGTGCGACACCAGCCGGCGAAAAGCGATTTATTGCTGTCAGCATTTTCACCAGAACTTAAAAAGACAATTGCGGAATTGGCAAAAGACAATAACTCACCCATCAACTCGCGACTTTTGTTAAGATTACTGGAAGCTACTGAGCAAATTAATTACTCACCCCTACCCCAACTCCCACTGGAATTGGTGGTGGTTGAATTAGGCAATCTAAAACCGAAGCTGTAATTTTTATGGACGTATATTTTATCAGGCATGGTCAGACTAACGGTAATCTGGCTTTTCGTCATCAGCATCCGGACACGCCACTAAATGAACAAGGCGCCGAGCAAGTGAAGTCAGTTTTGCAGACAATTTCTGAACTCAATCCCACTCACATCATCACCAGCTCCCAACTCCGAGCCGTAGAAACAGCTCGCATTTTATCCTCGGCGAGTGATGTTATTCCCGAGACTAGTAAAGATTTCGAAGAATTAATTCGACCACCCCGACTCGTTGGGGTGCGACTCGTCGGTTTTACCACTTTTGTTTATGTGGTGTCGTGGTTTTTTGGTGGTATTCATGCGGGTGGGGAATCTTACGCCGAATTTTTAGAGAGAATTAAACGCGCCCGCCAGCATTTAGAATCCTTACCAGCAGAAGCGAGGGTGTTGGTGGTATCACACGCGATTTTTACGAATATTTTCATTGAACATTTATGTCTAGATAAACCAATGAGCTTTTTTCAGGCAGTAAAAAGTTTTTATCATATTTTTCGCTTACGCAATGCGAGTATCGTACACTTGAAGTACACAAAAGTTGAAAATCTTTGTGGCTGGCAAGTTTTGCGCCGTTAGGTAACACAGAGAGTGCTATAAGCAACTACCGGCTTGAATCTTTTTTTTGGTATGGCAGTATAGTCCAACGGGTTGTTAATCCGAGCAGCCCAAAATAAAAAGTATAGGAAGTAGAGAAAAATTTGCCCGATCGTCTAACGGTAGGACTACGGTTTCTGGCACCGTCAATTGGGGCTGAAACAGTCTGGGAGACTGTTTCAGGAGGTTGCCTAGTATTTTATGAGGACACGAAATAAAATACTGACAACCTGTACTGATCCTGTAAGGATCGAGGCCAGACTCGAACTTATAAAGTAAGAATACATATTTGCCCGATCGTCTAACGGTAGGACTACGGTTTCTGGCACCGTCAATTGGGGTTCGAGTCCCTGTCGGGCAGCTATTGATAGACAATACAAGTTGTGTTGTGATTATACAACTAGTGTTAACTAAAAAGGCTCTAAACTAGCATGAGTCAAGCTAGTTTAGAGGCAAGAATTTACTTAACACCATCAAGATACCCCGCCATCTCCTCCGCCACATATCTAAGTTCATCCGGATTGTCATTTAGCCACTGTAGGAGAGAATGTTTTGAGCCGGGGACACAGTAAAGACTTTTCTTGGTGGCGTTTTTGCTACTAGCAAATAATTGATTCGTAATTTCTGGCACGACAACTGTGTCGTGTTCGGCAGTGTAGATGTGGATTGCACCGGTAAACTTTTCAATTATTTGCCACGCATCAGTGTTTTGCCAGCTCTGGGGTTGACGTATAATTTCTGAAAATTTGTTGCCAAAGGGTACTTGATAAGCGCTTTCAGCGTAGATGGCGGGGGCAATGAGTATGAGTTTTGAAACCGGAATCAGCTCGGTCACTTTGAGGGCGATATACCCGCCAAGACTCGAGGCAATCAGGTTAAGGGGTGTCGTAATGGGTACAGACTGAATGACGGTGAGGGTTTGTTCTACACGGTCTCTTAGTGAGGAATCATTGATACTGCCACCCGTCTCACCGTGACCAATAAAATCAAAGGTAAAGGAACTCAAACCGTGTTCGTTAAGAATATTTCGTAGCGGTAAAAAGCGAAAACGATCGGCAGCTCCACCGTGCAGGCAAATTACTTGGTGGGGATTGTTGCCGATGCCATCGCCACGGAGGTTGGTGTTTTTGTAGGGAAGTGAGTAGAGAGTCATTTTGTGGATTCTGAGTTAGGGTTAGTCAGTAGTCTGACGAATTCGATACTCGTCTCAGGTCTCTTGGCAATCGCACAACAAATTTCTTTTCCCATAATATTAATGAACTCAACCCGAAAGTCGCCTGTGTCAAGCTATTCTTTTTCATTTTGTCCAAGGTAGTCAGCGTTGAATTGTTTCCCTTTATTTTCAAATGATTCCATACAAAATCTTTACAAGCACATCTGCACTCAATTTTACAAGACTTTAGACTAGCTTAGAGTTTAATAAACTTCTCTAATACATCAAGTATAACACCCTGGTGTTTATAGCCCGCAAAGACGAGACCGTCGTACACTTTCTATTTATCAGTATAGACAGTTGATTATTTTCGTACTATTTGCCGTATAATCGGCAAAATCTCTTGTAACGTAAACTTTTAAACAAAGAGAAGTCTGGCAATTTTCTTCAATGCCTTTATCTAAATCTGGCAAGACAAATAAAAACGACCCAGCGGGTGGGTCGTTTTGTCCCTAGGGGCTTAGATAAGCGCCAGAGACAGGAAAGAACATTTTAATCCCACTTACGCCTGGTCAGGCCGAGTGCCAGCAGGCCGACGCCGGCGAGGGCGAGGGGGGTGGGTTCGGGGATGTGGTTCTCGGGAACAGCGGGGCGGGCGTACCAGGAGAGATGGGTCAGTTTGAGGACATGATTGTTTGGATTGGTGAGGCGGACAGTGAATTCACCATCTTCTTCACCACTGAAGACTCGAGCTGGGAAGAAGTAAGCCCCCCAAGCGTTGCCGGCTCTGATCACGCCGATGAAATCGAAGCGATCGCCGAGATTGTTCGGGCTGGTGCCGTTGCGATCCTGCCCGCGAAGATTCCAGTCCCCGAAACTGCCCTGGTCGGCGTCGAGGTCCCATTCGAGACCAAAGACGGTGTTTTTCACATCATCACCAGATCCTCTGACGATGTCGCGAGCGACCATCAAGAAACCAGTTCCCCAACCGATGGCGTTGACACGTAAATCGTCGTCGCTACCTGGCAAAGGACCAAAGCAGTCCGCGGCGGCGGAGCTGCCGTACCAGAGGTCTCTGGTGAACAGCTGGGGAAGACTGTCGTTCTCGGTCGGGTTGTCCCACATTGCCCTCAGGTTGCAGAAGGTCGGGCCGATGGGTCCGACGGGTGAGGTGACGAGGCTGGCGAAAGCCGCGGGGCTCGTGACGCCAAAGGCAAAAGCGAGAGCCGCGGTTCGCAACAAGTTTTTCTTCATCAAGAACTCCTAGGCTGAAAGACGGTCAGCAAAAGTACTAACCGGTCGGAATCGTAACATAAAATCATACCCTTGTCCATATTTTTCTGAGGGACAGATTTAGATTGACTATGTTGTGATTGTGGCTATACTGCATTCTGGGTCCTCAACAAACCGTAAGGAGAACGCAATGACTGCAAAGGTAAAAAGCGGTGGACTGCGTCTTGCGTTCACCACTGATGAATTGGCATCAGTTCGTTACAACGGTCGTACCGGCAGACCAAGGCGAGGCGAGATAAAACGCCTGTGGTCAAGAAAGTTGCTTGGTCTCATCCTCAGGCATTATCATGATGTAGCTGATGGAGAAATTGAAGAAGCCATCATCACTAGCCAGTTGTTGCGGTTGCATTTGCCGCCGCAACGCCGGATAACCAGCCGTCCGTTCAATTTTCTAAAGATTGAGTACAAACTTAGTCGGAGAAGTCGGACGATTAACATCATTCACTTCTATTTTGAAACTGAACGGCTGGGAGTCTCTGGTGTTCTGCATCCCTATCGCTATAGTGTCGCCCAAGAGCAGTGACAGAACCGAACCCCGAATCATAGATTCGGGGTTCACTATTTTAAGTTTTAGCAGGAAAGAGATTGGGTTAGTTGTTACGATGAGTGAATTGAGTATACTGTACTGATTGCTAGGGCTGTAATTTTTAATTTATGAAAACTTGGAAAAAAGTATTAATTGGTTCCGTGGTGTTGTTGGTGATTGTTGTGACTTTAGTGGTAATGTTGGTGGTGTATTTGTGGACAGCCGATCCGTTTAATATCAGGGCGCTCTTAAATCAGAGTGAAGGCGTCTTGTCGGAAATACCGGCTAGCGTGGAAGAGGTTATACCCATGGTCGCCACCGCTCTGCTGCCCACCACTACACCAGCCACGACATCGACTACAACCCCTGCCACAGCTACCGAAACGCTAACCACTGTACCCACTACCACACCAGAAACAGAAAGTGAACAAACCGTATTGCCAATCACTCCCGAGCAAGCCAGTATGTTGTCTAGTGTTGGCATAGACCCCAATTCCTTATTGAATCTAACAGCTGCTCAGTTAGAGTGCTTTAATAATCTGTTTGGGGTGGCTCGGGTGGAGGAGATAAAAGGCGGTGCCGTACCGAGTGCTTTAGAGCTCTGGCAAGCACGGACTTGTCTCTAAGGAGCTTTTGTTGGTAACAGCTGAGTATTGAGTTTGGCACTGTATAATGAGAAAATAATTTAAATTATTTGAGCTATGAACAAATATTTAATACCAAGCATCATCTTGTTCATTGCTTCTGTCGCTTTGGCGTGGATAGTTTCTAATAATAATTTATTTTCTAACAGCCATTTAACTGAAGCGGAAAAAAAGTACGAAAGCGTAGAAGAACATGATCACGGTGCTTATGAGGGTCAGATTATGACTGGAAAGGGTAGTTTGTTGGCTATGATAGACCGCGGAGTTGTTTATGAATGCACGGTTAGCTATGAAGGTCCGGGTGTAGCTGGTAAGATTGAAGGCTCTTATTTTACCGCCAATGGTATGCTTCGAGGGGATTTTCTTGTGCCAGATTTAGCACCGGATGCAGTTTCTTCTATTATTCTAAGGGACGGTTTTTTGTACACCTGGGTTACCACTGCGGGTAAAGGATACGGAGTGAAGAGGTCTTTGGCGACAGGTGGTGAAATTAATGAAACGGGCGTTGCAGAAAATCTACGCACCCCAGTTCCGCTTGATGAACCACTCGACTTTAGCTGTCAGCACTGGTTAACAGTTGATAATAGTGTCTTTGAACCACCGGCTGATGTTTTGTTTCAACCACACGAAACCCTAAGTGAAGCCGGGATGGAGTATGGCACAGTGTATGAACCGCCGGCAGGCTTTTCCATTGAAGGTAAGTCACCTTGTGATCTTTGCCAGCAAATCGCTCCTGGACCAGGGCAAGATGAGTGTAAAAGAAATTTTCAGTGTTAGCCTAGGGGGATTGATGTAGTGTTTACTTTTAGAGTGGAGGCGGTCAGAAGTTTGTTGGCGGTGGTCGGGATTAATTATTGATAAGGACTTTTTTCGGCGTAAATAGTGATCGTACGCCGTTTGCGCGCTTGTCCGCGGAAAGCGTGTTTGTGAGAACGATAGATTTTATGAATGGTGAATTGTTCTCGTAAAAAATCAACCAAACCGGCTTCGTCATAAACATATTCAGGCACTCCCATAATGGGATGAATGTAGGTGCCGAGTTCTTGTCCGGGGTGTTCTTCCAGTAATCTTTTACTGTGTAAATCGGCATCTTTGAGAAAAGTTTTCATAAACAGAAAACCGCCTGGTTTGAGAACACGAAATATCTCGTCACGTAATTGCTCGCGTTCAGCACTGGTAAGGAAGTGTGAGGTCATCATATCCAACACTAAGTCTTGCGAAGTGTCGGGTAGTTTAAGTGGTCCCGCGATACTGCGGGCGGTATATTGCAGAGGCAAACCTTGCGAAGCAAGGTTTGCCTCTGCAATGGCGGAGCGGGAAATATCATAACCGACGCCGGGTGTGCCAAAAGTCCGGCTGAGGTAGATGAGATTGCGACCGTTACCGCACCCCACATCAAGAACGCTGGCCGAGGGGGAGAGACAGTCGGTGTGTTTTTCACGAATTAGCCAACGGGTAAATTTTTCTAGATCAGCGCTGGGGTTGGTGGATAGCTTAAGGTGGCTGGGATTTTTATACTCAGCATCCCAAAATGTAGCACCGTGTTGCTTACGCTTTTTTTTATGAGTAAAATTAGGCTTAAACGGCATAAAACAGTGAGATTATCTTTTTATTATACCACAAAACAGTTATTTTTGCAATGCTAGAAACGGGCTGTAAAAGTGGTTGGTTTGGTGGTTTTTTGTGTTAAACTATTTCGGTATGAAAAATCCTTGGGTAATTGTAGCGGGAGTAATGGTGATTTTAATCGGAGCTTCAGTTTGGTACGCCAACACTGTGAGCGAGAGAAATAATGAGGGGGTTACGGTAGTGGCTCAGACTAAAGGTAATCCGGAGGGTGTGATTAGTCTTGTTGAATACAGCGACTTTCAGTGCCCGGCTTGTGCCGCTTTCCAACCGCACGTTGACTCAGTTTTGGAATCTTATGGTCAATACATAAATTTCGAGTACAGACATTTTCCATTACCATTTCATGCTTTAGCCGAACCAGCGGCTCGGGCGGCGGAAGCGGCTGGGCAACAAGGAAAATTCTTTGAGTATGCAGACAGATTGTTTGCAAACCAAGCAACGTGGTCAAGAAGCCCCAATCCATCGGGTCTGTTCGTCTCCTACGCTGAAGAGATTGGCTTAGACATCGAGCTTTTTGAGAGACATATGAATGCCTCGCTGTTACGCGATAAAATCAGGGCGGATGCACAAGCCGGAAGGGATAAGGGTGTTACTGGTACACCAACTTTCTTTCTTAATGGCGAGCGAATGCAGTACACGAGTTTTGAAGAGTTTCGTTTGCAGATTGAAAACCTGATAAATCCAGAAGTTGAGTTTAATATTCAGCCCACTAATTAACTAACGATTACTAGGAAGATCTTAATTTTAGTATTGACCTAACTAAAATTTTGTAGTTTAATGTCTGGTCTCTAAGTTTTCTAGCAAAAGCTGTTAAACTCGCGAGTGACCGTCGTTAACTATGTCACAAAAAACAAAATCAACTGACGCAAACATCCTTGTTTACGTTATGAACATTCCCGAAGATACTTTTGTATCGATACGGGAGTACGAAAAAATGACCGGTCGTAAATTTCGGATTATGTTGTTGTGGGACTTGAAAGTTAAAGATGTTAATGAAAAATGTCTTAACCCACAAATTGACATTGTCCTGAGTGTAGATTTTTCGAATCCTAGAAAAATCGCCGAAGCACTCTTACCGTATCAAGAGCAGATGTTAGCGATTACTTGTCGGTCTGAACAAAGTTTGGCGAGATTCGCCGAAGTCATCCCGCACGTGCCTTACCTGCGTACGCCCACCACCGAATCTCTGCGCTGGGCGGCTGATAAATACGAGATGCGGCGACGAATGAAGCTTTACGACGCAACGATTACACCAAAGTTTACTTTAGTTAGAGATAATTCTCGGAAAGAACGAAAGCGAATTATTGAAAAAATTGGTTTCCCGATGATGATTAAACCGACTAATTTGTCAGCAAGCCTTTTTGTTACGGTTTGTTACCACGAGGAGGATTTAGAGAAATTATTACGGCAGATGACACTGAAGTTGCGACGAGCTTATGAGAAAGATAACCGCATGGAAGAGCCGAGAATGATTGCTGAGGAGTTTATGGACGGCGAAATGTATTCGGTGGACTCCTATGTGAGTGCACGTGGCAAGGTTGAGCATTTACCGCTTGTTAAAGTAGTGACTGGAAAAAAAATTGGACACGACGATTTTTTTGGTTATTTGCAGATGACTCCAACCAATCTTAAGCGGGCAACTATTGTGAAAGCGGAGGCGGTGGTGGAGAAGGCTGTGCATGCTCTTGGTCTGCGTAGTACTACCACGCACACTGAGCTAATGAAGATTGATGACGAGTGGAAGGTGATTGAAGTCGCCGCTCGGATGGGTGGATTTCGACACGTCTTACATAAGCTTACTTGCGGTATTGATCATGCGCTTAATGATATTTTGATTAGAATACCAGAAAAAACTGTTATTTCACGGAAGTGTAACGGTTACGCCTGTGCTATGAAGTGGTTTGCTACTAAGGAGGGAAAGATTTTAGAAATGAAAGGAATCAAAAAGCTAGAACAACTCAAGTCGTTTTACAAAATTGAAGTGGCGAGAAGTGTTGGCGAGAGAGCGGTATTTGCTCGCAATGGCGGGCGGGCGGTGTTTGTTTTGTTTTTGCGTAATGCTGATCGGTCAAAGCTGTTGGCTGACATCAGGCGAGTGGAGCAGATGGTAGAGATTAAGGTTAAATAGTCGACAGTCGACGCGTTAAAAAACAATTATTTCTGCTATCATATCCAATATGGTACTAACAACTCGTAATTGGCTCTTGTATTTATTGCTGGTGGGTGGGCTTATTGTGGCTATTGTTTATACAGCAGTAACGGAAAGTGTCGCCAATAATCAAGCCGCGGTTTTAATGGCGATTGACACTGAGAATACTGACGAGCAAATATTTATGGCCACCAGTACCGCCACGACACTGCCAGACCGGGCGGAGCGACTGCGGGTGTTGCGTGAAAAATTAGCTGTTTACCGAGCAACTAGGCCTGAGCCGGAAGTGGTGGAAGCTGAGCCAGAGGTGGCGGGGGCGGAGACAGTCAAAGATTTAGCCGAAGAGGGTGAGCGTGGTGAATTACTTTGTGCTGATTATAAAACACACACGGGTTTTTGGCAGTCGTCAGGATTAAATTTTGAGGTGGTCGAAGGAGCACGTATTTTATACCGTCAGCAACCAAGTACGGATTTGGCAACAGCCGAGACGGTAACACCAAACTCGGAGCGGACTACAATCTTGCAGTTACCGATACAGTCACTACCGTCAGCCCGACCAAAGTGCTTAAGTAGTGATGTAGTCGGAGTGGCGCACGACGGTTCTTTGCTTCGGAATAATGAGGTGAGTATGTACAGGATTTTTGGTGAAGATACTCATCTGGGCTACGCGCTCGACGGATTTCCTATTTATGGTAGGACAGACAGATTGGTTTTAGATGCTTGTGGTGGGGTAGTGGTGGATGGTCAATATCGTTATCATCTAACTGCAGACAGGGCGTATTTATTAGGTTGTTTCGCTGGTACTCCGATTACGCTGTAGCAGAGAATTATGTCAACACTCATCTTTGACATTGAAACGGTAGGTGCAATCTGGTCTGAACTCGATGAATTTACGCAAGAGACATTACTCAGGTGGGTGGAACGAACCGCTCGTAACGCGGAAGAAAAAGAAACAATGACTCGTGATGTGCAGTCGGGGCTCGGTTTTTCTCCGCTTACAGGTGAGATTGTTGCTCTTGGTCTTTACGACTTAGAACGCACTCGCGGGGTCGTTTATTATGTTGGTGACGGAAAAGATACAGAAGAAGGCCCGTGGGTTTACAAACCGCGGAGTGAGGAGGGGCTGCTTCAGGATTTTTGGGCGGGGGCAATTTCTTATAACACTTTTGTGACTTTTAACGGGCGGTCATTTGACGCGCCTTTTTTATACCACCGGAGTGTTGTCCACAATTTGCGTCCGACCGTAAACCTCCTCGAAGGACGCTATCCGCACCAGCAAAAAACCTGCCGGCACATTGATTTACAAGATGAGCTAACTTTTTACGGAGCGATGTCACGGCGACCAAGCTTGCACTTATTTTGTCGGGCTTACGGAATCCCGAGTCCCAAAGGTGAAATTTCTGGCGATAAAGTAACCACCTTGTACCGTGCGGGTAAGACCCTCGAGATCGCTCGCTATAATGCCACTGATGTCGTAGCTACCAGAGAGCTATACGCCAAATGGCAAACCTACTTGGCATTTGGTAACCAGCTTAGCGAAGATATTCAGTATTGATTTAGGCTCTAGACTAGCTTAGC
>DBNX01000026.1 GCA_002299465.1 Patescibacteria group bacterium UBA661 | reverse complement strand
GCGAGAAGTGCTGGTTGGATTGCTACGGAGAGGAATAATCAAGCTAGCACTACTAATTTTTATGATGTCTCTGGCCAACAAGTGAAGTCAACTAGAAATTTCATTGACAACACTGTTACCATCATTGGTTCTTACACAGCTGAGGTTGGCGGGGATGCGGTTTTCCCAACTGGTGTACTAGCGGTGGGTGGCTCGTTCGATAACAACGCTGTCTTCAACCCCAATAACGGAACAGTCCGGTTTAATTCAACGGCTGGTAGCGAAACAATCGCCGCCGGCTCTTCCAGTTTTGCTACACTCGAATTCAACAGTGCCACTGGTAACTTTACAGTTACGGAAAATGCGACGGCTACTACCGCCATAAATCTTACCAACGTTCAACAATTTACTGTTAATTCCGGTGTGACTCTAGCTAGTGTTGGCAATTTCACAAATGCAGTGAATAGTGCTAACACGACTTGGACTGGTTCGACCTTGCGTTTGGCTTCTGGTGGTACGGTTAATCTTAACGCCAGAGCACATGGTGGCGATACTTACGGCACACTAGAAGCCGCCAGCAGTACGTTGGTTAGAATGTGGAATTCAAGCGCGGCATCATATCTGACCAGTGGTTTATCGGGGGCGATTTATTCTCAAAATCACGCGGGAGTTAATGGTAATTTGCATATTTTTGGTAATTATCGCCGCACGAGTGGAGTGGAGCAGTGGTCTGCTAATACTGACTTTGATGGCACGGCTCTCGGTGCTTCGGCACGACCAGTAAATGTTAGATTCGCTTCCAGTACAGTAGTTACGATTGCCAGCTCATCGATTGTGATTAGCGGTACCAGTACAGCCACGACAACACTAGCCGCCATTAGTGGTGCTTACGAGTTGCGTTTTGAACAAGCGACAGTGACAGCGCAATTTTTCAGTGTCGCTGACACCGTATCCAGTGGTCTGTCGCTCGTTAGCTCGACAACCTTGTCAGTGTTTAGAGACGCTTCGTTCTTGGTTAATCCGGGTCGGACTGGCATCACAATGGACACCTCAACCATCGACACTAATCCGGGAGCCCAGTTCCTGCGCTTTAATTTTGCCACCACCAGTGTCGGTAGTGCCAACAACGTGACTAGAGTGGGTACGACGACAGCCAATTTTGTATGGTTCCGCAACGGCACTGGTTCTCTTTACGGAGAGGCCTTTGATGCTGGTGATGCTAACCCAGGATCAATCCGCTTTGATGATTCATCGAACGTGATTAACGTCTCGGGTGTTGTTTACAGTGATGCCGGAGTGACGCCCCAGGGAGCGCCGGTTTGTGATGGAGTGACACCGAACGTAAGAATTGTGGTTGATGGCGGTGTTTACACGGACCAAGTACCTTGTAACGCCACCACTGGTGCCTACACGTTTGTTAATGTGTCCTACATCGGAGATCCGGTAATCGTGGTGTATCTAAATACCAACGGTGGATTACGGGGGAGTGCGGTAACAAAAACTCCAACTGCCAACATCACGAATCTCGATTTGTATGCCAATCGGGTGATTGTTCGTCACGAGGACACGGCGCCTTTGACGATTGCTGATATGACTATTTTTGACGGCGATAACGATAGTGATATCGCTTTCTTCGCCGCCACCAGTAGTGCCACCAACACCTTAGTCACCGCCGCCAACACCGAGCTGTTCGTGTTTGCCAATAGATCTTTTGCGCCGGGTGGTGAAATCACTTTGAGTGGTAATGGTAATAGCAACGGCCACGAAGGCACTTTGGCTCTTGGGGCGAATGCCACTTTTACAGCGAGCGGAACCCAAACTCACCGGCTGGCTGGACGATTAGTCTTAAACACCGGCGCGACTCTTAACGCCGCTTCCTCGACCTTCATTTTCAATGCCACAACAACCGGTAAGAGCATAACCGCGCCGAGTACCGTGACTTTGCATAACGTGCGGTTTGCGGGGGTGGGTGGCGGTTGGAATATTGGTGCTAACTTACAGATACTAGGCGATATTGAGGTGGCGACCGGTACCGTCACGGGCACTAGCGATGTAACGGTTCGTAACGGCTCTTTGTTCGGTAACGGTACGCTTTCTCTCGGTGGTGGTACTACAACTATCGAACGCACCAACTCGTTTGGTGGCAGTTCGCCTTGGACACTCAATAATCTAGTGTTGGGTAGTGGTTCGGTAGTCGGTACAACCACTCCGCTCGGCACAGCTACCACTACCATCACGGGACGATTCACCATTGCCAATGCCCACTTCTTAAATGCTGTAAGCTCGGTCTGGGATTTGGCGGGAGTGGGCACGGTCTTGGTTGAAACTGGCACTTTACTCGAAGGCGCTAGCACGATTAGATACAGCGGAGCCGGTGCTAATGTTTTGTCCACCACTTATTTCAATTTGCAATTAGAGTCAGGGACTGGTAACCAAACTTACACTGCCCAAGGAGCTGGTATTTTGGTCTTAAACAATCTCACTGTGGGCGGGACAGCTAGCTCAACTTTTGATTTGAATACCAACGATGTTCTCACGGAAGTGCAGGGTAATTTGGAGGTGGTGAATAACGGCACGTTGCTGGCTAGTAATAGTGCAAATCTCTTAGTGCGAGGTGACTTTACAAACCGGGGTGTGTTCACTGCCAACAATGGAATGGTAAGATTTATCGGCACTAGCCCAACCAACATCAGGGCTGGTAATTCCGCCTTTGCTAACGTTGATATCGACAAGGTGGGAAATGCTACGGTTCTGGAAAACGCTACCGCGACAGCGGCGTGGCGACTCATCAATCACAATAATTTCACTGTTGGCAGTGGACAAACCTTGGCGGTGGGTGGTGGATTTCTCAATAATATCGCGGGTGCTAATACCACCTTTACTGGCTCGACATTGTCTTTGTTTGGAGTTGGCACTTACACATTAAATGATTCGGCTACTAGCGAACAATACGCTTCCTTGGTCATTGCTAGTGGTACACAGGCACGTGTTTGGAATACCACGGTAAACTCTATAAATGTTCAGACGGGCGGATCTTTATATTCTCAGGACCACCAAGGCGTTAATGGTGATTTGTACATATTTGGTCAATTAGTCAGGACCACTGGTGATGATTACTGGAGTTTCGCCACTGATTTTGATGGTTCTGATTTAACTGGCGGCAATGAACGTCGGGCTAATGTTTACTTTGCTAATGGCGCTAGCGCTACTTGGTTGGGCGGTTCATTGTCGGTGTTGGGTACCAGCACCGCCAGTACAACCATTCAAAATCAGGGGGCTGGCACCTACGCCATCACTATCGGCGGTACCGCTAGTACCGAGTGGGATCGAGTGATTGTCCGCGACACCAATCTTTCGGGAATTGTCTTTTCGGGCACTCCGACAGTCACGTCATTTAACAACACTGATCATCTGGTCAATATAAATAACGGCACGGCCATCACGGTCTTTGGTTCGGTTATAAACCAAAATCAGGCGAGGAATTTTACCGGCAACCGCTTCGCTCAAAGTGGCGGTGTCACCAATCCGAGAAACGTAACAGCCACGGGTACAGCGGTAAGCTCTTGGCGGTTTACTAATCATACTGGTAATTTAGCTGGCGAAGCGCACGATAGCGATCCGGCTGGTGATCCTGGGTACATTGTTTGGGACGATTCAGCGGCTTTAATCACTGTCTCGGGGAATGTTTACAGTGATGAGGGGACAACGGTCTCTACGGTTTGTGACGGCATAACTCCTAACATTCGTTTGGTAGTGGCTGGTCTTACTACCTACAACACTACTTGTAATCCAACTACTGGTGCTTACAGCATCAGTAACGTCGCTTTCAGTCCGCTTGATACTTTGACACTTTTCATAAATGGTCAAACCCAAAGGGCGGTCAACGTAACAATGGCCCCAATTTCTTCCATCAGTAATATGCATTTGTATGAAAATCGAGTGATTGTGAGACATGAAAACATTGATCCGATTACCATAGATAATATGGGTGTCTGGGACAGTGACAACGATTCCGACATTCCTTTTACAGCGGTTAATGGCGCACCCGATACTTTGACTTTACCAGCCAATACAAAATTAATAGTTTGGAACGCGAAGACTTTTGCGCCGGGCGGGAATGTGACGGTAAGTGGCGGGGGAGCAGGGGCTCCGCACGATGGTACTTTTGAAGCACAAAGTAACGCGGTCTTTAGAGCCGCTGGCACACAAACCCATACGATTGGTGGTAGCTTTATTTTTGGTACTGGCGCACAATTTGTTGCCGCTAGCTCTACTGTCACCTTGACCACCACTGGTGCTACTCGTACGGTTGATGTGAACTCTGATAATTTACACAACCTCACAGTAACTGGTGCTGGTAGCTGGAGTGTCACCGACCCAACTCTAACTCTGACTGGTTCGTACACACAAAGTGCCGGCACGATGACTTTGCCTGCTGGTACTACTACGGCCGCTGCCGCGTTTGCTGTCAATGGCGGTTCGCTTAACGCTACCACTACACCATTTGTCTTTACAGCCACCAGCACAGGTAACACCATTCGCTTTAATGGGGCGACGGTTGGCACACTGACTTTTAACGGAGCTGGTAGTTGGAATATGACTGACACGAATGCCACCTCAAGTGGTTCAGTGACAATTAGTCGCGGTACCGTTTCGCTTCCGAGCGGAGCAATCAGTGTAGCGGGCAATTTCCGTAACGTCGGGGGCGCAATTACTCACAACACTTCGGATTTGATTATGCGAGCGACTACTACGGCGACTATCTTAGCGAGCTCTTCTGATTTGCATACGATTCGCTTTGTGGGCGGTGGTGTTTACACTTTACAAGATAATAACCTCACTTTATTGGATAGCTTCGCCGTGGAGTCGGGAAGTGTTCTCATTGGCACCGGTACACTGGCGGTCGGCGGTTCGTTCACTGCCACTGGTGGATCGTTTACGCACGCTTCGGGTACAGTTTTACTCAATGCACCAGCTGGGGGACGGACTATCAATCCCGGCAACAATGCCTTTAATAATTTACAAATCGGTGCCCCGAGCGGTGGTTATACGCTCTTTAGCGCTACTACCACCAACAACTTTACGATTGCCAGCGTTAATAGTTTGACTGTGAACCCGGGGGCGGTAGTGACTGTGGGTGGTGTGTTTACTAATTCTGTGGGCGGGGCCGCTACTACCTGGACCAACACTACCCTGCGTTTGTTGGCGCCCTTAGTTTACAGCATAAACACTCGCACTAACAATGGTGATCTTTATGGTACTCTCGAAATTGGTCCTGGAGCGGCGGTGCGTTCTTGGTACAGTGCCGCCGCCACTACTACCGTAGCAACAAATAGCTCTCTTTATTCCCAAGACCACAACAACATTAACGGACGACTACAAATTCAAGGCAATCTTACTTTAGCGACATCGACTGAACACTGGAGCTTTGCGACTGATTTTGACGGCACTTCCATCGTGGGTAGTGAGCGCGTAGTGACAGTTGAGTTCACCCCCAATTCAACCACCACCGTAATTTCTGGCACCCTTAATATCTTGGGTGGTGTTGGTAATGACACCGTTATCAGAAACAACGGCACCGGTACTTATAATTTAATTATCGCGGGCGGAACTCTAAACGCCAATCGTTACCAATTTAGGGATATGGCGATTGACGGTCTGCAGTTGCTAGGACTGTCTACGATTGCTGATTTGGCTAACGGTCGATATGAATTAGCGGTTAATACCGGCTCACTGATCACTCTCTCTTCGACCACACTAAACGCCAATCCCTCAATGATTTTCGATAATGTTGGCTTTAATGCCACCGGCTCATTGTCTGGCTTTAACGTGGAGTTGGTAGGTACGACCATCAACGCTTGGCGCTTTACCAACAGCTTCGGTACGCTTAATGGTGAAGGTTTTGATATTGACGGTATAGATGCTTGTGGTTCTATCCGTTTTGATAACAGTTCATGTCTCCTGACGGAACAGACTCAATTTAGGTGGCGTAATAATGATGGTGGGGTGGGAGTTGTAAATAGTGAGTGGTACAACTTGAGTTGGGGACAGCGTAAGCGGGTTCGCATCCTTAACAATGATAATCAGGCTTATGCCAGCACCGCTGTCAAAATCATCGTTAATTATGAAAACACCATGCAGCCGGATTTTGAGGATCTACGCTTTACCTCGGATAATGGTCTGACCGAAATACCATTCTGGATTGAGCGGTATACCGCGAGTACTGAAGCTCAGGTTTGGGTGAGAGTGCCGAGCTTACCAGCAAGCGGTTACGCCACTGTCTTTATGTACTACGGAAATAATTCAGCCGTAGCTGCGGGGAGTGGCACGACGACGTTTGTAGCCTTTGATGACTTTGAGGATAATTCACTGTCTGAGTACAGTGGTGACACAACACTCTTCCGAACTGTTACCAGTCCAGTATTTGGCGGCACGCGCGCGCTCGGTGCCAATCCAGTGACCGGCAGAACTACCGATGGTATGTTCAGATTTGACCAAACAATAGCTCAAGGCAATATCATTCGTTACATGCAATATGTTGACGCTGGTGCATCTGGAAATAACGACGAACCTTGTTTTCTCTTTGCCGTGCAGTCACCAGGTACAACCAACCAAAATTACGCGGTGTGTTTGGAGCGTTTCGGTGTAGACCGTATTTCACTAGCCAGAAACGTTGAAAACAATGACGTTTCTGGTGTGGTGTTAGCCACGACTACTGTTACCTACAGTACTGGTTGGTACGAAGTAGAAATTGATTGGCGCACCGACAATACGATTTTTGTATCACTCTTTAACAGTGCTGGAACATTAGTAGCAACAACTTCGGCGGTTGATAGTAGCTACACTAGTGGTGGGTATGGTTTTGCTTATTGGTATCAAATTGGCGCCTGGGATAGCATAACCGCGCGCGCTCGAGTTGCCACTAGGCCGACCATTTTCTTTGGTGCCGAGCAGACTCCAGGCGGAGCTTCGTGGCTTTCTGCTCAGAACGCAGCTGGTAATTCTATCCCCAATAATGTTGTTAGGGTGCGATTTGCGATTGAAAACTCTGGTCTTGGAATCACTGGACAACAATTTCGTTTAGAGTTTGCCCCCAGAGGTTCAGTGGCCACTTGTGAGTCAGTAGCTAGTGCTGCGTACCTACCAGTACCGAATCAGGCTAGTTGTGATTCATCACCAATTTGTATGGCGACTTCTAGTGTTGTCAGTAACGGTCTTTCGACGACTGATTTACTCACTGCCACAAGAGGCACTTTTACGGCTGGTAGATTAGTGACCAGTCCAAGCAATCAGACGGGAGCAATTGATATCAGTCAAAATTACTACACCGAAGTCGAGTATGCGATTGTGCCGACTGTTAACGCTTCTGATTCATACTGTTTCCGTGTCACCAACGCCGGCACACCACTTGATTTTTACGGAGAAGTCGCCGAGCTTGGTTTGCAATTTGATCCTAGTTTCGGACCAGTAACATTGAATAACGGTATTAACATTAGTTTAATGCCGGGTACCACCACAATAGTTATTGCTTCATCCACAGTTACGGACTTAAATGGTTTTGGTGATATCACTCACGCCACTGCCACCATCTATCGTAGTGGAGTGGGTCCGGCTTGTACCCCCAATGATAACAACTGCTACAAACTATCTACCACTAACGGCGGTTGTACTTTTACTAACTGCTCTGGTAATAGCTGTACTCTACGTTGTGCCGCGGGTGTAAAATTCTTCGCTGAGCCAACTGACAGCGGGGCGTTTGATGGTCAAGAGTGGCTGGCTTATGTCGAAGTAGAGGACGCTGCTAATGGTTACGATTTTGCTTCGGCTCCGGGCGTAGAACTAATGACTTTGCGCGCTATTACCGTGGACGCTTTAATTAACTACGGTGCCCTGGAGGCCAACACCAACACCGGCTCCACCAACGCCTCTACCACCATCGTTAATCTTGGTAACGTGCCAGTCAATATTGATGTCCAAGCCACTGATTTGTCAGACGGTATTTCCTCCATAATTCCAGCTTCGCAACAAAAAGTCGCTACGAGCACCTTCACGTACGGCGCTTGCGTTACCTGTCAGCAATTATCATCAAGCACTCCGGTAATCCTAGATATAAATCTAGGCAAACCAAACACCGCCACACCACCAGTAGCGACTAGTGTGTTCTGGGGAATTGCCGTTCCGTTTGGTACCAACAGCGCGCCGCATACGGGTATGAATATCTTTACGCCAATCGGTGTTAATTAATGGTATGATTTTTAAGATGAGTAAGCCCTATACACGATTAATACTGATAATTTCTCTGCTGGTAGCTTTTGTTGTTTCGGCATTAGGAGTGGGTTTGGCTCAGCAGGTTTTTAGTCAAACTGCCGATAGTGTTCCGCCCCAAATATCAAATGTTGAGATTAAGGAAGTTACCGACCGGAGTGTCACGATTACTTGGGAGACCAATGAAGACGCTGATACTTTGGTTAATTATGGATTGCAGCCGGATTTAGGAATTGTAAGAATACCAGTGCCAGAAAGGCGCGTCCATTCCGTTACCCTAGAAAACTTAGAGGCTGGTCGGACTTACTTTTTTCGAGTAATTTCCGCCGACCGCAGTGGTAACCAAGGAATCTCGGCTGATTACAAGGTGCAACTCTCTGATTCTCAGCAACGGGGCGATGGAGTTGATGTTGGCAACGAACCAGCGTTCGTAGCGGATGGGGCTGATACACCAACCATCGCTCCGTCTTCGCCTACCGTGCAAGAAATCGTTGAACAAATCAACGAAATAACCGACCCTAATAAATTACAAGAAATTGTCAACGAGGTTGTTAAATCAATCCAAGGTATCACCGAAGATTTAACCATTGTCGGACCACCCACGGTGGTTCCTGAAACCACCACCGCCATTGTGCGCTGGACCACCGACCGCGAGTCCTCATCGGAAGTTCGTTTTTCGCCAACCAATGGCTTTGATGGTACAAATTTTGCTTATTCACAAGTTTCTACTCTAGGAATGACAACTGAACATGAGATTCGCTTGATTGGACTGGAGTCTTTTACCGAGTATAGCTTTAAAGTAATCTCCACTGACACTTTTAATATTACTGGAGAGAGTCGGGTTTTCACTTTTAAGACCCGGGCCTTATTACCAGAGATTCGTAATTTACGAGTTTTGAAAGTGGAAGAAAATGCCGCTACGTTAGCCTGGGATACAACTGTACCGGCGCGGGCTTTAGTTGAGTACCAAGATCAAACCACAGGCATTCAGAGTTCTGTGGGGCGACCCACTCTCGCCACCTCACACCAGATGCGGTTGGCGGATTTAACCCTAGGGACCCGTTATGTAGCGTTTGTTATTTCTGAAAATTCAGGCGGAGACAGAGTGCGTAGTCAACCTATTCAGTTCATCACCGTACGTGATATTGCTCCACCGATTATTTCGAATGTCACTAACGAATCAACTATTTTTCCAGGGAGTGAGTCACGGATTCAGACCATTGTAGAGTGGGTTACTGATGAATCAGCTTCCTGTGTAATGAGCTATCGAGAGGGGGTGGCGGTGGGAGCTGATCCAGTTGTGCTAGAAAGGGAAGTGGTTGAATATAACACCAAACACGTAGAGGTGATTGTGGATTTTTCGCCCGCCACGGTCTATCAATTTTGGCTGAATTGTACGGATGAAGCTGGGAACAGTATTCGCTCTGAAGATTTCGTGTTGTTCACTCCAATTCAAGAAAGAAATATCATCGACATCATTATTGAAAACTTCCAAAGCACATTTGGTTGGGTTAGAAACATTGGCGGTTAGTGGGGATAGAAAAGATGTGTTGCTCTCCAAACTAAGACATAATAGACAATATGGCAAAACCTCTTATCGTCTGCAGGGATTTATCAATAATTTACAACAAAGGTAAATCTAACGAATTTAAGGCGCTCTCCAACGTTAATACCGACATCTATGAAGGTGAGTACATAATTTTGTTCGGGGCCTCTGGTTCTGGCAAATCGACTCTTATGTACGCCATTCAGGGATCCTTGCCGCCTGGCTCAGGCACACTGTTAATTCGTGGTGATGATATTTATTCCTATCCGCCGGATGAGCGAGTGTACTTCCAGCGTTACGTTATGGGTATAATTTTCCAGTCATTCAACCTCATTCCCTCGCTGTCAGTACTTGATAACGTAGCGCTACCAATGATTTTTTGTAACGCTGATAAGACAACACGTGAACGACGCGCTCAATCCCTATTGGATCGTTTTGGAGTGGGTCATGTTTCTCATAAGATTCCAGCTATGCTTTCTGGGGGGCAACAGCAACGCGTGTCAGTATCGCGTTCAATGGTGAATGACCCTAAAATTTTATTGGCAGACGAACCAACCGGCAACCTAGACTCCGTCTCCACCCAACAAGTGATGGACAAAATTGACGAAATCAACACTTTCGACAGGCGTACTATCATTATGGTGTCGCATAACGCGGCACACTTAAGTTACGCACATCGCGTCTACTACCTAAAAGACGGACTGATTGTGCGTGAGGTGGTTAACCCACAGCGAAAACAAATTAAACCAGTGCGGGAAGGGGAGACGATAGTGACGGAGCTGGAGCAATTAGCGCGAATTTATCCTTATGATTCGGTGGAAATGTTGCGCGTCAAGAGTATGGTTAATTACCTGACACAAGAGTTTACTTACCGACAACTCATTCGGCTCGAACATGCCATCGGCTTATTTATCAGTGGCAAGCTTGATAAAGACCATTTCATTAAATCACTAATTCTTCCGTACGAGAAAGGGGGAGTGGAAATTGATGAGAAGACAGCACGCGAAATGGCACACCGCGCCGAGCGGATGATTGAGCAAGCTGATGACATTAGGCGTTTTCGAGCGCGAAAAGAAAACCAAAATATCTTTTTCAGCCAACACCATTTAGCCGAACGTCTACGAGACCATTTATTGCATTCTTATCGAATTAAACTGACCAAAGAACAAGACGAACACTTGATTGAAATGATTGCCGATCGAGTGACGGGTGTAATTGAAGAAGATCAATTTAATGAAAGATTAATGCAGAGTGTGCGGAGCGGTGGGCTTGGTCTCACCGAAGCCGAAGCTGATGATATGACGCGCTACTTTGAAAAAGTCATAGCCCAAGGAGTCGATGTGAGTTACAAAAGCTAATGAGCTTGTGATGTGCGATAATTGAAATAATAATTTATGCGAATTCAAGATCTCGCTCAGCTTTCTACCCGCATGTTCAAGACCAACCCCCTGCGCACGTGGTTGACTATTTTGGGTATGGGGGTGGGAACGGGGGCAGTAGTGGTGTTGGTGGGTTTGGGTTTTGGTTTGCAAAAAATCATTTTGGAGCAAATTGTTTTTGGTGAGACTCTACTTTCGCTTGGTGTGTCTGCGACTGGGGCACAAAATCTGAACCTAACAACGGAAACTATTGATCAGTTTGAAGAGATTCCGGGAGTGCTTGATGCCGCGCCAATGGCTCGCCTACCAGGTTTGATTACTTACAAAGGATTAACCGGTAACGTTTTTATCCAGGCGGTTGAACCACCTTATTTGCGTTACGCTGGTATAACCTCTTCCTATGGGCAGGTCTTTACTGATGTGGATGCTGGCGATACTAGTTCAATTATGCTTTCGCCGGCGGTATTGAAACTTTTCGGGATTGAGGACCCGGCTTCTTTTGTGGGTGAGCGTGTCTCTTTTAGACTTTTAATACCAAGCACCGCTGTTCCTGGACAAGTGGACGAAGTGCCGATTGCTAAAGAATACATAGTGAGAGGTATCACTAAAGAGGAGGGTGTCCTCAATGCGCTAATGATGTTGCCAGAGCTTCGTAGCCATGTTGGCATCGAAGAGTATGAGCGTATTCAAGTCCGTGTCGATAGCAACGAAAGCTTGCCAGTGGTTGAGGCAGAATTAATTGAGATGGGTTATCGGGTAACCGCTCTATCGAAAACCGTTGAGCAAGCTTCGCAAATTTTCCAAGGAATACAGATAGTGCTGGCTACTTTTGGCGGAATTGCTTTGATTGTGTCAGCTATCGGTATGTTTAACACGATGACAGTGACGCTGCTAGAACGCACTAAAGAGATTGGTATTATGCGCACGATTGGCGCTTCTCCCAAGGACGTGAAAAATTTATTTATCTCGGAATCAATCGTGGTAGGATTTCTAGGTGGTTTAAGCGGTATCTTAATGGGTGTGATTTTCGGTGTCACCATAAACATATTTTTGAATTTCGTCGCCGGCCAATTTGGCGGACAAGCCGTTAATTTATTTTCCTTTCCTCTAACTTTCTTACTTTTCATTGCTCTATTTTCGGCAGCGGTTGGTTATCTGACGGGAGTGTTCCCAGCTCGGCGAGCTTCCACTCTCAACCCACTCGATGCTATTCGTTACGAATAAGTCTGCTAATAAGCTGTTGAAACACTGTGTATAACTGTGCCGTTGTAAACGAGTTTATTCGCTACAATAGTAACGTAGAGTAGATAGTTTAGTTCATTATTTAATAGAGTTTTTTATGTTGTACAACTTACTAGAATCCAAAGCTTATCGAAAAAATACCGGCAAGATAACAATTGCGGCTGCCTTGGTCGGTTTTACAGTGTTCATTTTTGTTTTCGTCTTAAACACTGGTAAAACCGAACTAATGAAAGTAGAAGCGCAAACAGCCACCACCACCCTCACGGTGCTTAACACCCCACCGCAGTGGGTGGCATCTTCGACAGAATTAGTGGAATCATCTTTGACTAGTCCCACTAATTCTGGCTCGGTGATTAGTTGGAGGGCGGTAGCAACTGATCCCAACCAACCAAACTACTATCTACTTATTTGCTCTACAGCGACAGCACCATCTTCAACTAATGGTGGTGCGCCAAGATGTAATGGCGGTGTCCAGTGGGGAGTCTCGGCTCCTACGCCAGTAAATACCCAAGCTGTGGTTTCTACCACCACCACGGAAGTTTCTCCGTTTACTCACGAAAATAACTGGTTTGCTTGGATTTGTGATGACGACTCAGTGTCTGCTCGCTGCAACAGCACCTTCACCAACGGTACTAACGCTACAAATTCCTCACCGTTTTACGTTAACTACCGACCAGTTTTTAGCTCATTAACCAGCAACTCCCCGCAAGCCCCTGGTCAAACTATTACTTTCTCTTCAGTAGCATCTGACCCCTTTGCCGCTCAGTTTTCTGATTTACTTACTCTGATTATTTGTAGCACTAGTGTTTTCAGTACCACCACTAATACTTGTGGAGACGCAACTCTGGCAACCACGACCATCCCTGTTACCGCTAACCCAACAGCTCTGTATGTTCTACCGGCAGTAATTCGTGATGATAACTACAACGCATTTGGTTTTGTGATTGATCGCTTTGGTCATCAAGCGCAAGGCACTGCTCAGGGTTCTAATTCACCCATTACCGTATTGAACGTGGCTCCTACAGTGGCGGGAGGAACCATTTCTCTCAATGGTGGCAATAACATAATACTAACCCAACCGGGTGCTGAAACCCCAGGAATTACTTTGAGTTTCGTGGTCACTGATGCGAACAGCTGTAGTAACAGCACAGGTGTTCCAGGGTCAGAAATAACAAATTATGCTTTATCAGTCTTCAGAGGTTCGCTCGGGACAACCTCTTGTGGAGTATTCAACGCTGGAAATTATAATCCAAACAATTGTTATACTTCAGCTGTTGCCACAACAACCTGGGCACTTAGCTGCACGGCGTCATCAACTAGTTGTACAGCAGATGGTGTAGATAATTCAATACTTTACAACTGCTCGTTCCCAATGTGGTTTTTGGCAGACCCCACTGATACTGGCTCATTTTTTACCGGTGACAATTGGCGAGCCGCGGTATTAGCAATTGATGATGATTTTGCCACCGGTACAGCTGCCATCAGTGCTGGTTCGGTAGCCCTAAACAGTCTAGCTGTCTTTAATCTACAGCAGTCCCAAATTCCTTATGGTGAACTCGAGCCAGGACAAAATATGCCTTTCTTAAGTGCCTCCACTACTATCGTTTCTCTAGGTAACACTGGGTTAGATCAGCTACTTTCAGGCTCAGCAATGTGCGGAACTTTTACTCCCTTAAATCCCTGTCCTAACTCTGCTTCGTCCACCATTCCAGAAAATCGACAACAATTTGCTGCTTCAAGTGTAGCTTACGGAAGTGGTACACAACTATCCTCAACTACACCGCAAGAACTAGAACTTAACGTTCCTAAATCAACCTCAACTACAACGCCTTCCAGTAGACCAATTTTCTGGGGGATTGGAGTACCGATAGATATTACCTTGGCGGGAGCATACACAGGCCTCAACAATTTTCAACTAAGGGTAGCAGAAACAGTTGACTGGTAGAAAAATACAACCGATAAAATAACAAAGCAACAATCACCGTTATCCAGACGGTGATTGTTGCTTTTACGTTAATTATTTTAGATAATTAACTCTGTGAAAGTGGTGGTACTTAATTTAAAGTTTTTACTGATTGTGACAATCTTATTGGCTGTGGTCGGACAGAGTACGGCTTTGGCTAGTTTTGGTATTACTCCACCTTATGTTAGGAATACCAGCTTGACGCGAAACTCAACTTACGAGCAACAGATTCTGTTGGTTAGAGGTAATCCAGACGTGCCTCTAAAGGCGGAGATTACGATTGATGCTCCAGAAATTCAAGACTGGATAGAGATTGTGGAAGGGTACAGTATACCTCTCCCAAGAGGTGTACAAAAAGTGCCCATGATTGTAAGAGTGACTGTGCCGAGCGATGCTGACTTCAAAGAGTATCGGGGAGCGATTCGAATCCGAACCGTGCCTGATGACGCTGCCTTGCAAGCGGGAGCCGTTAATATTTCTCTAGGAGCGCAGGTCGATATAAATCTTAATGTCATCGACCGCGAGATTCGTGATTTTAGTGTGCGTAAAATATCAGTGTCAGACTTAAACGAAGGACATAAGCTCGGCTGGTTGTATTTTCCAGGGAAGATTCGTTTTGGGATGCTAATTGAAAACACTGGTAATGTGTACATTGCACCATCACGAGTTTCTTTCCGAATTTTTGACTCTACCGGCACGGTACTTTTAGAAGAAACCGAACAAATTGGTAGGATTGACGAAATTTCACCTTACGACACGAAAGAAGTATTTGCCAATCTACCAACTCGTTTGCAAGCAGGTAGTTACTTGGCCAGATACACTATCTATAACGGGGAAGAGATTGAGCAAGAAGGAGAGGTGAATTTAAGCATTCTTAGGCACGGCACTCTGCAAGAAGCAGGATTTGGATTTGCTGGACTTTCTTTGCCGCACAAAATTTCTATACTATTACCAATTTTTATGTTCTTGATTGTAGTCATTTACTTTGTCTACAACCGACGATTACTGCGTAGGCGAAGCTCGTAATTGTCATGAAATGGAAACTCTGCTTAGTTTTTATTTTATTAGCAAGCTGGCTCATTGAACAAGGCTTGGTTGGTGTTAAAACAGCGGAGGCTGTTGTCGCTGCTAGTGCTACTACCACGTTGCGTTTGAGTATTTGTGGGAATGCTCTGGTGGATGATGGAGAACAGTGTGATGTGCCGGGTGAGACTGGTCAGTACAGCACCACAATTGCCGGCAGACAGTGTAGCTTGATTTGTGAATTTGGTCCTTATTGTGGAGATGGTATTTTGCAGACAATTTTTGCCGAGGAGTGTGATGACGGTAATAACACTAGTGGGGATTTTTGTTCAGCCACTTGTAGAATAGAGCCAGCTGGTGCAGGGGGCGGCGGCGTCACTGGCGGGGGAGCGGGCGGTGGTGGCGGTAGCCCAAGGGAGCAGGGTCAAACTGAAATTAGAGTGACGGGATTAGCTTATCCAGGCAGAATGATAAACATTCTCCTCGACACACAGACTATTGGTAGTGTTAGGGCAGCAAATACTGGTCGTTTTGAATTTTCTACCGATGCTTCACCTGGTACTGCCACCATGGGTTTTTGGACGACAGACATAAATAATGTTAGATCTATTACTTTCAATACCACTTTTGATGTGACGCAGGGCGCTATTACAAACATTGCTGGAATTGTTTTACCGCCAACCATTCGGTTAGCTAGTCCAAATGTAAATCCGGGTTTACCAGCGAGTGTCAGTGGTCAGGCGGCACCCAATTCTCTTGTCGAGTTACATGTAAACCGTAGTGAATTTATTGCTACGACTACTGCCAACGCTGAGGGGTTGTGGTCTTTGAGTCTGGACACGGGTAGGTTGCGGGTGGCTGAGCATACTTTGCGAGCACGGTCAGTCTCGGGAGTGGCACCACTCCTCACTCAGAGTAGTTTTAGTTCGGCTATTCAGTTATTTGTCGGTGTAGATGGCAGAGCAACTTCTAATTCAGACCTAAATCGGGACGGGCGGGTAAATTTGACAGACTTCTCGATACTAATTTTTTGGTGGGGAACTGATGCCGGTAACTCGGATCCAAGTGCTGATATCAATGGCAACGGTCGAGTCGGGATTGAAGACTTTTCAATCTTACTCTTCAACTGGACTAGCTAAATTAAAATTCACACAAATTTAGTTTTAAATTTGTGCATAAGTAGCGAATGTTTACCAACGACAGCAGTACAATGATAGTGTACTTACTTTGGAGGTAAGCCTTTAGACTTACTGCCGGCTGTCGCGAGCCGGGATACTTCAGCCGAGTATTACAAAGTAAGTATGTTTACAGCGCATTTATGATGTGCGGTGTGGAGACTGCATATCGCATGAGTTTTTCATTCGAATCATGAGTCGCGCGTGCCCTTCGGGCTGTAGACTAAATACAACGTAGAGTATTATGCACAGAACGCACAACACGTTCTCAGTGCTCCAAGCAACCGCCGCAGTTGTCGCTATGGCTACATTTATGTGGTCAACAGGGATACCCTCATTCCGCATCGCGGAAGCGGCAAATGTCACATCGTTTAGCAACACGCTATCTAACTCCGCACCGACAGTGGCGGCAAACCACACCATCACTTTCGTAACGCCGAGTGGACTAGCAGCCGGAAACTTTGTATCAATTGATTTTGGTACAACTAGTTTTGCTGGCATCGGGGCTCTCTTGCCGGTTGATGTTGACTTAAATGTCAACGGCACAGAGCAAGCTTTAGGAGCTACAGCAGTTGGACCTACCTGGGGAGTCTCCGCTGCTGGTACAGTACTCACTCTCATTAGTGGTACAAGCGTTATACCAACCAACGCTACAGTAACAATTCGCATCGGAACAAATGCCAGCTTTGGCGGTTCGGGTGTGAGACAAATCACTAATCCAACTGTGGGATCTTACGAGATTAACCTCAATATGGACAACAGTGACACCGGAGCGACGCGAGTAGCAATTGTAAACGCAGTCACAGTAACCGCTAGCGTTGATACCATTTTCAACTTTACTGTTACTGCTGAAAATGCGGGGAGTAACGTCAACGATGACATCACCACCGCTACTTCTACTCCCACGGCTATTCCATTTGGAGTGCTGGTACCAGACACACCAGCCATTGCTGCCCAGAACTTAGTAGTACACACCAACGCCGCCAATGGCTTTGTGGTTACAGTAAGAACTGATCAGCAGTTACGTTCTTCAAATGGTGCCGATATTGACGGATTCGTGGATGGCAGCCAAACAGCCACGCCGGTATTGTGGGCTAACCCATCGGCTACTCTCGGTCAAGAGAATACTTATGGACATTGGGGTGTAACAACTAATGATAATAGTTTAACCCCAGCCCTGAGTAATCCTTTTGGAGTTGGTGTAACGGGGCGAATGTATGCCTCGGCCTCAACTACACCGCTAGAAATTTTCCGCCACAATGGTCCAACTAACGGAACCAACCAAGGTATTGGTCAAACCCGAGTTGGCTATGCGGTAGAAATTTCTTCCCTACAGGAAGCTGCTAACGATTACACCGCTACGCTGACATACGTAGCAACGCCAATATTCTAGTAAAATATTGGATCCAAGCTTGGAGTAACACAAAAAACCTATCTCCCACCACGAGTAGGTTTTTTGTTTTTGAACATGAGTTCTTAATTTTGTAGTAAGTTTTTAGCCTTGGAAAGTTTGGTGATCTAAGTTTTACACGTAATTTTCGAGTAAGTCGGGCTGTGTGCACAGTTTAGGTAAGAAAGTTACAGAGTTTGTTATACTTATGAGATGAAATATGTCGCTACCAGCTTTATTGGTGTGCTGCTGTTGGTTGCCCCAACTTTAGTTGAGGCGGCGACTTTGTATATTGATCCGGGCACAGCTACGTTATACCGAGGAGACTCTTTGACGGCTGCTATTAGAATTATGCCGGACCAGGCGAATGCGGAATGTATAAATGCCGCAGATATTGTTATTACTTATCCGGAAGGGATTATGCCGGTTGATGTGTCTATTGGACGCTCTATTTTTAGTGTTTGGGTAGAACCACCAGTTATTGATAAGGAAGCACGACGAATTACCATGGCAGGCGGTATTCCTAATGGCTATTGTGGACGAGTACAAGGTGATCCCGGTCACACCAATGTAATTGCTGACATTATATTTCGGTCACCGGGTTTGCAGGTGGGAATGAACACTAGTGACGCCGCCGCTGAAGCTCGAATTGAGTTTACTGATGAGACTAATGTTTACCTAAACGACGGTCTTGGTACTAAAGCGTCTTTGCGCACCCTACCAAGTATCATTACTTTGGAGCGCACACCTGGACCAGAGCTAGTCGATGATTGGCGAAGTTTAGTGCAAGCAGATGATGTTCCACCCGAAGAGTTTAGTATTTCTCTACAACGTGATCCTATAGCTTTTTCTGGTCGTTATTTTATTGTTTTCTCGACAACGGATAAACAGACAGGAATTAGTCATTACGAAGTGATGGAAGAACCACTGGCTTACACCAATGAATTCTTGTGGGGTAGGGCCGATGCACCATGGTTAATAGCCACCAGTTCTTTTGAATTAAGAGATCAGTCACTAAACAGTACGATTCGAGTACGGGCTATCGATAAAGCTGGTAATGAATACATAGCGACCTACATACCAGACGAATCATTGCGGGGAGTGTCGGTAGGTGCCTATTACTTTTACGGCACAATGGCGGCGTTAGGAGTCTTTCTCTTGGCGTTAATTATTGTGAGTTATTTTTGGTACCGGCGCTGGCAAAGGCGTAAGGAAAACAAAAAATCCAATCAAAACGAAGAAGAGATTGTGATAAAATAATTATGAATCTAGGGTTAATCTCAGTCCCCAAAAGTATTGTATCGGCAGCTGTTTTTATACTTTTTTTACTCGTCTTTTTTTGGGCCACCGAGGCTAAAGCAGCTACTCTTCAAACCGTACCAGGGACGGGTGTCTACTCTATCAACAATGTTTTCTCAGTTCGAATTACCGTTAACACAGTGGGGCAGAATATAAACGCCGCCGAAGGTGAGTTGCGATTTAACCCACAAGAATTGAGTGTCGTATCGGTCGATAGGGTTGGGTCAGTTTTTAATCTTTGGGTAACCGAACCAACACATTCTAATGCCGCCGGCACTATAACCTTTAGTGGCGGTTCGCCAACTGGTTACACTGGCACCAACGGCACCGTTTTTAATGTTACTTTTCGTGCTTTACGTGCTGGTAATTCCCGGTTGACCTTTAATAGCGGTGCTGTTTTGGCGAATGATGGTCGCGGCACCAATATTTTATCCGGTATGAGTGGCGGTACATTTACTGTGCAGGCGGTCTCAACCCAACCCACACCGGAAGTTGTGCAGTATGTGGCTCCTGCCAATACGCCAGCGGCACCAGCGGTTGTCTCAGAGACTCATCCCGCTGGTCAATGGTCAACTCTTAAAAGCGCTACACTTTCTTGGAGTTTACCAAGTGGTGTAACGGCGGTACGAACTTCTTTTAATCAGAACCCAACAGCGATACCAACCAATGTCCAAGAATCATTAATCCGCACCATCACGCTAAATGATTTACCTGAAGGCGAATCATATTTTCACATTCAATTCCAAAACGCTGCTGGTTGGGGTCGGGTGACGCACTACAAGATTTCTGTGGATAGCCAAAAACCAGAATCGGTAACAATTTCTTTACCAGAAACCGCCGACTTGATGAACCCAGTTCAATCGTTGCTGGTGACGGTGAAAGACGAAGCCTCGCCAATTTTAAGATATTTAGTTCGAATAAATAACGACCCAGTAATTGAATACACCAAGGCAGATTTAGAAGAAGGTCTCTTGGTTTTACCAGCACTTTCTCCTGGTCACCACACGGTATTGATTGAAGCGTTTGACTCGGCTGGCAATAGTCAAATCGGCACTTTTTCTTTCAATTTAGATGCCTTTACGCCGCCACAGTTTACCGAGTTTCCGCGTGAGTTAAATGAAGGAGTGATACCAGTTTTGTTGGGGCAGACTAGACCAGGGGCGAGTGTTAGTGTGTCTTTAACAAAGATTGGTGCAGAGTCAAACACTTTCAACATCGTCGCTGACGCTGCTGGTAAGTTTGTTTTCATACCCGGCTCGCCCCTTACCCAAGGTGTTTACGAAGTAACTGCCCAAGCGGTTGATGGGTACGGAGCGCAGTCGCTAGCGAGCGAACCAATTCGAATCGCTGTTCAACAGCCAGGATTTTTGCGCATCGGGTCTTTCCTGGTTAGTGTCCTTTCCGTCGTTGTTCCGCTCGTGGGTATGTCGGTGCTTCTGTTTATACTATTTTGGTGGCTTATTCTATCTTCAAGACGATTGCGGCGACGGGTTAGTTTTGAATCGCAAGAAGCCGAAGAGATATTACGTCGAGAATTTACTGGCCTACAAAATACACTGGAGACAGAAGTAGAAAAGCTAACAGAGATGAAAAAAACAAAAAAACTGAGCGAGTATGAAGAGAGTGTCTTTAGCAATCTGGCGCTGGAATTAAGAGAGTCCGAAAAACGAATTCAGAAAGAAATCAAAGATGTTGGCAAGTTGATTAAGTGATGATTAAATCAGGAGAAGATCGTTATGAAAGACAAATTAAAAAGATTAAATCTACTCGCTAGCCTGGCTGGGGTGGTAATTGGGGCGGTGGCAGTTTTTGCTATTGCCGAATGGACGACTAACAAAAAATTAGATCAATACCAACTATCGCTAGAACAGGCGGCTACAATTTCTCAAGCAGAGGTTGCTAATTTAGTTAATCTGCTAGCCAGTGGTGGCGCTACGGAAGCCACCAACAAAATCATCATTGATTGTTCGACGGAGGAGCGTGACCGATTTGAGGTGTTATTAGTACAACTAGACACGGGTTTAAGTAGAAATGAGTTAATTGAAGTGGATAGTCTCTTTGGTCGATGTGCGGCGACAGCTTCCTTTCGGCGAGCGTTGACACTTATGGAATTGTCGCAAAAAACTAAGTCTCTTGAAACGCTTGTGGTACAACGCAAACAAGTTGGTCCTTACGAAAAGTACGATCAGTTTTTAACAACACTCAGAAATTTAATTGTGGCGGAACAAGAAGTAACACAATACTCTTTTGCGATGGTTTATTTGCAGAGAGAAATCATTGACGTCTTACGAGCGGGGGAGACAGATGAAGAAGAATTAGAATCACTGCGAGTTGAAGGAGCACGACTCCGAACCCAGTTGCAAAAATACGCTGACTCAGCCAAGCAAGTACGCACTACTTTTTTAACACAACATGAGCAAGTTATATGAACTAATCAGTAAGTTAATCCCGAGACGGCGGATAGCCAGCAAAACTAATACTTTGCGCTACATGTTTCCAATGTTGTTCGTTGGCTTGGCGGCACTCGGGGCGAGTGCTATTACTGGAGTTTCTGGTTCATACATTAAATTGGTGCCGAGTGCACAACAGTTAGCCGCGGGAGAAAATTTTTCAATCGATATTTATGCGGTGGCGACGGTGCCGGTTAACGCTTTAGATATTTCGATTCGCTTTGACCCAGAAGCAATTGCTATCACGTCTGTTGATCAGGGTCAGTCGGTAATTACACTCTGGACAACTGAACCAAAGGTACAAGGCGATACCATCGTTATGGGTGGCGGTACCTATCGGCGGGGTTTTGTGGGCGAACATTTTATAGCCACCATTAAGGCACGTACCTTAAAAGCGGGGCAGACAGAATTTACTATAAAAGGCGGAACCTTGCTGGCGGGGGATGGCTCCGGCACACCGATTGCTCTCAGTAAAAACAAGATGAACGAAAGGCAGTCCATTATTATTTACAATCAAGGTGAAGATCCAGCAAGAATCGTAGCGGAAGTCAGTGTTGGTATCAACGCTGATATTGACGGTGATGGTGAGGTGTCTTTGCGCGATGTCAGTATTTTTATGTCAGCTTGGTACGATGGGCAAAAGCAATACGACTTTAACTCTGATGGTAGAATGAATTTTATTGATTTTTCGATTATCCTCGCCCGCTCGTTTTTCGGCTCCACAAATTAGCTCGCTCAACAAAAAATCGTGTTGATAACTAACTCGCGGCTGTTGCCAAGTATTTGTTATCATGTTCTTGTGGTGGGATTTAGGCTTACTCTTCGCTACAAAAGGCTGTATTAGATGAGTCAAGTTAAACCCAACAAAAAAATTCAACCTCGAGCCAGACCCAGTCCGCGTTGCAGTGTGGTTTCTTCGTCAGCGCCGATTAGTCGGCGTGGGGCTGTTTATCGTTTTGTCTATCGGACTTTTTCCGGTTTGGCTATTTCCTTTTTACTTATAACCTCCTTTGCTTTCCAGGGAGTTTCGGTTGTATTTGCACAGGAGTTCACACCGCCGACTGTCCAAGCGCAAGCTGAAATTATTGAACCAATCGAAAATTCACCAGCAACAGAAGTTGGCAATCATCCAAACCAGACAGAAGAAAATAATGTCGCTGATTCGCAAATCAACTTAGAACAAACTACTGAAGAGATCGTGCAAACGACAACTTCGTTAGAAGATGCTTCTAACGAAGTGAGCACGACATCAATTCCTGCCTACTCAAATTCAGACACAACAGAAGAAGAAAACATCGACAATAATGTTGGTACTGGTCTGACAGCAGAAGAAGGAGTTGCAACCACCACGGAAGGACAGGCAACTTCAACTGACAACAGCGGAGATACTGGATTACCTGAAGACAACAGTGCCACAACTACGGTTGAGGATAGTGTCGTGCCTAGCGAGGATTTAATAGGTCCGATTAGAAGTGAGGCGATTAGTACAAATCAATCGGATACTGGCTTTATGTTTACAGAAGAGCAGTGTATAAGATTAGCGAGTGGTTCATTTTATTGCCATAAAACTGTGTCTACTGGTTTAGAAGACGCTTTATTCGCGGCTCCTGACGAGGATGGTGATTTAGAAATATTCTTAGTGCGGGAAGGTGTGCAAAGACAAATAACCACCAATTTAGCTGATGACGCGGCGCCGGTTTTTGATAAAGTTTCTAATTCCATTGTTTGGCACCGAATGATTAACGATCGCTACCAAATTATTTCCTTCGACTTAACGACGGGTGAGGAAGAACAGCTTACCAGTGATGCGACCAACAATATGGAGCCCTCCAGGCAAGGCAGTTACACCGTGTGGCAACGTTGGGTAGATTCAAATTGGGAAGTAATTCTTCACGATGGAAAATCTGAACAACAAATCTCTGCCAACCAAGCTCATGATATTGCTCCCCATATCCACGGTTCGCTCTTGGTTTGGAATCGTTTAGACACGGGTGGTAAGCGAACGATTGAAATGTACGATATAAGATCAAAAACTTACGTCACAGTGGATGATCCGAGCGGTTTATCAGTAGCCAATCCACGAATGGTTATCATCTATGATCAACTACACCCCAACGGTGATGTGGTGACTCTTGGTTATGATTTGCTGGCGGAAAGATTCATTCAACTCGACACTTTACCACGTCAGCTTCCGGAGCAGATTCCGGAGAGTGAACCCACCAGCGAGACCAGAGCGTTGATTCAAAATAAACCAACCATCAAGGGTGATGATGTGGTTAGTGGTGACGTTAAGCTGAGCGAACCGCCACCACCAGATGATGAGAATGACCCGCTCACACTCGATCTTACAAAACCCTTGTCAAATAATGAGACTAAACCAAGTGGTCTAGAGATGAATGATTATGACCTTATAATTGAACCAATTACAGACCCAACTATATCAGTCGAGAGTGGGGTAAAAGCGACTTCTACCTAGCAAATATAGTGTAAAATGTAATGAACCGGTATGTTAAATCTGGGTTTATTTGCTGTCGGTAAAAAACCAATCTCAGGCACCTTGGTGGGTGTTTTGCTAATCGAGCTTTTGGGGGTGGCTTTTTGGCTGGCTCTACTTACGCCCCTGCCGGTGCTAGCGGCTCAGGCAACAATAGCAACTACTCCCAACACTACCGCGGCTGTTCATAACCAATTAGGCACCACAATTGTTTTTCTAGATGATCAGGTGGGCTATAAGTTTTATCGTTTTGGGGCGGTGCCATTTTCTGGTATGTGTGGTTACAGCAAAACTACCAACGGCGGGGCTTCGTGGGGGACTTTTGTACCCGTAGATACACAAACAGATTGTATTGGTATGCAAGTCTGGTTTGACCAGTGGACACCGGGAGACAATGGTTCTTTCGTCCACATTGTAACCATTGACACCGGTGATGACGAAATGTTTTATAATCGTCTCAACACAACCAACGACTCCTTACTGCTCACTACTGCCACTACCACTTGTCTCGGTTGTGCTGGTATCTATGCTGCTGGTACTAACTTACCAAGTATTACAAAAGCTACCAATGGTACGCTCTACGTTTCCACCGACGACGGGGATGGTACCAATATAAGGCGCTGTAGCGTTAATTGCGGAGTGTCAGCGAGTTGGACTACTGTTGGCACACCACCACAAGGCAACGCTAACAGCTTCAGTCTGTTAATGCCACTTAGCGCTGACAACGTGATGTTGATTAACCGCAGTGTAGGAAACGTGTTACGGTCTAGTATTTGGAACGGGTCAGCTTGGACGGCTTTTGTTACTATTGATGGAGTAGCCGTCCAAAATACTACCTATGACGGTGGTATAGCTGCCACAGTAGATATTAGCAATGGAGACATTTATTTAGCTTATGTTACTGACAACAATGATTTTGTTACAGCCGACCACGATATTCGGGTTAGGTTGTTTGATGGTGCTAACTGGCTGACCAGAACTGATGTTCTTACCAATGTCGCAGGGCGCGGTCTTCTTCAGGTGGCTATCAGTCGAGATTCCTATCGAGGTGATATTTATGTCACTTACACAGCCCGCTCCGCCATTGCTACTGCCGCATCGGCAAACGTATTTCACCGGCGTTCGGTAGACGGTATGATTACCTGGCAAGCTGAGCAAGGTCCACACAGTAGCACTTCCGCTGATCTGTACGGTATAACAGCCAACTTAATGTCTTCTGAGCGTATCTACGTTACTTGGTATAACGTTACCCTAACCGATGTGATAGGTAACACGATTGCCGATATTAGACCCGAGGTTTTATTGTCAGCGCGCGGCACTCAGCTGGCACAGACTAGGACTAACGTCCCTAATGTGTACGCTGGAGGCGCTTTTGTTTTATCTGCTTTATCCAGTCACACCCTAAGCTCAATAATTATTGCGGAAAACGGTAGCATCAATGCCCAAACCGGACTTTCTAACATCGAGCTATTTTATGATTTTGATACAACCGCGCCCTTTGATTGTGCGAGTGAGTCCTTTGCTGGTACTGAGGCGAAATTTGGGGCTACGGTCGGCTCTTTTTCGGGAGCAGACGGCTCGGCTTCTTTCACTAATCCACCCATCAACCTTGGCCCCACGCAAGCTATTTGCTTCTACGTCAGCTATACAGTTACCAACTCAGCTCAGAACGGACAGACAATTGAAATCGCCGTAGCCAACCCAATAACCGATGTGATTGTTTCCGGTGGCACAGAAGTCCATCCCACCACCGCCGTCGCGATGGCGGGTACCACGCAAGTAGTTGATGCCAATCTTAATCAATTTGGTTTTCATTGGCGCTTGAACAATGGTTCTGAGGTTGTTGCCTCCTCGGCCACTAATGGTATTCAAAACACCGCCCTAACTGCCGTGCAGATTGGTGCTGAACGCAGAATCAGAATTGGTGTAAATAACGAAGGATCCACCAGCACGCTAAGTTCTACTTACACTCTACAATATGGCGAAAGTACTGGCTTATGTAGTGCGGTAGTAAACTGGCAAAATGTAGGTGCGCTCGGAGCCGATTGGTTGATGCGTGATTCCCCGCACATTAGTGATGGCGCCAACACCACGAACATAATTGTTGCTAATGGCGGTTTGACAGACCCGCCTAGTTCGGCATTTCTAGTTAGTAACGGCGCCCTAAAAGACACCAGCGCGACCACTTCCGCTATGGTTATTCTACCGGCACAGTTTGTAGAATTTGAATATTCAATTATGGCGACAACCACCGCCAACGAAGGTTCTACCTACTGTTTTCGGATGGTGCGAGGTGACTTACCGTTATCAGTTTACACACAGTACCCCCGAGCGACAATCGTGGCTGATGTGCAAGTACAAAGTCTAGGTACACAAATCGCCACCACCGCGGTGGCTACTGCTAATGTGTACAGCGGGGGAGCTTTTAGTATCATCGAAAATAGCGGCTCTCGTTCTGTAAACAGCATTACGGTAACGGAGCTTGGTACCGTTAACGGTGCTACGGGCATTGATAATGTTCGTTTGTTTTACGATATTGATACAACAACACCCTTTGATTGTGCGAGTGAAAGTTATGCCGGTACAGAAACGCAGTTTGGAAGCACGGCTAGCGGGGGCTTTTCTGGACCCAATGAGTCAGTCACGTTCACTGGTGCGGTGACTATCTCGACCACAGCCACTCTCTGTGTTTACGTTGTTTATGACGTTACTGGTTCTGCTCAGAATGGTCAAATTATTGATATCGCCATCAATTCTCCTGCGAATGATGTTGTCGTTAGCGGCGGCGGTAGCGTTGGTCCATCAACCCAGATTAACATAACTAACACGACTAGCATTCAAGGACCAATCATCAATCAGTTGTCATACCATTGGCGAAATGATAATGGTAGTGAAACTGGCGCTACTTCCGCCACGGGTGGTCAAGCGAACGTGGCTCTCAGTGAGTTTAATATTAACTCACCTATCCGGTTGCGTTTAGCTGTCACCAATACCGGTTTAACAACTAGTGTTCCTACGCGGTTTCGTCTGGAGTATGCACCGAGAATCACTACTTGTGATATGGCGACAGTTTGGACTGATGTCGGGCAGGCTGGCGATGGTTGGGATATGCGTGATTCAACTTTCCTTACCAATGGGGAAACCACCACCGATATTTCCATCGCTAGTGGTGGTGTGAATAACGGCACCGGAGCATTTATTGCCAGTAATGGTGGCGTGCGTGATACCGAATCGCTTTCTGGAACAACGTCAATTCCTGTTGGAAATTATTTGGACTTAGAATACAGTATCACCTCAACTAATTTTACTGCTTATGGGACAACTTATTGTTTTCGGGTGACGGCTAATGGTACGCCACTCGCCACTTATACAAATTATGCTGAAATCACCACTTCACCCAAGCGAGATTTTAGGATTCAGCGGGGTAGTGTGCAGGTTTCCGGTACGTCAGCGGTAGTTTTGGCGGGCACTAGTTACGTTGCTCCTGCCAGTACTTCGCGGGCCTTTGTGCGAATCACCAACACGCATTATACCGGAGCTGGTCATACGGTAGCGGGCGCACAAAACACTGACGATGTTACAGCTTTTATCAGCAACCCAGGTAATTTGGCAACGAGTTTTACGATTGCTCGCCCCGCTACTGCCATCAACACCACCAGAGTTGATTGGGAAATTATCGAATTTATTGGTCAACCAGATACTGATAACGAGATTGTAGTCAGGGAGACTAACACCATCAACTTCACCACGACCGGATTAGTAGCAACTGGTACGGTTGTGAGCGGAACGATTGATGATAGTAAAGTTGTGGTTTTTATTACTGGTCTACAAAACCCTGATCCTGTTCGTAATTATTACGCTAGCCAAGTTACCAGTGAGTGGGACGCGGCTACTAACCGCCCAATTTTTAGACGAGCGGCAGCAGGAGCAGCGGCGGTTAGTGTAAGTTACGCGGTGGTTGAATTTAGGGGCGTTAATTGGAATGTGCAGCGTGTGCAACATACTTACACGGCGGCTGGTGTAGTTCAGACTCAAGCCATCACAGCGGTAAATAGTTTGGCGCGGACTTTTTTGCATACCCAAAGACGGGTTGGGGCCACCGTAAACGTAGTCCATTTTGGTGATGAGGTGTGGTTATCAAGCATCGGTGTGGTTTCCTTTCAGCTGGAAGCAGGAGCGTCGGTGGCAGTCGAACAAACCTCGGTTGCTTGGGTGATTGAAAATACTCAAACTGGTAATGGTGCCATGCGGGTGCAGCGTTCAGCCGGAAACACGACGGGGGGAACAGCGCCACTGTCTCTTTCGGTGAGTTTTCCAACCCCAATTGAAGCACTTAATAACACATCCATTACGGGCAACTCACGGGCGGCTGGTGCTAACACTACTTACCCAAGACCAATTGCTGGTTTACTTCTAACCAGCACCACCACTTTTCAGATTTGGCGTAGTGATACCGGCTCCCTGCTTACATACCGAATTGAATTGATTGAGTGGCCCGTTTCTGATTTGGCTTTGCGGCAAACTTATTATCGATTTTACACTCACAACAATGCCCTGACACCAAGTGATCCGTGGCCACCCGGCATTGTTGATTTAGGAGAGAACACAACCATCACCGCCAGTGATGAACCACTGGGTGTCGGAGACCGAGTCCGTATCCGAATGGCGGTGCGTGTATCTAATGCTAATCTACCAGCGGGTCTGGTAGATTTTAGACTGCAGTATGGTTTGCGCGGCACCACTTGTTCCGCCGTCAGTCCAGGGAGTTGGTTGGATGTGGGCGGGGCTGATAGCGGTATCGTTTGGCGGGGATTTTCTGCCACGGGTACTAGTAACGGAGCCAACCTAGCAGCTAATCCACCAAGCGGCGGATTACTTTTGTCAGTAAGTAACGTATCGGGTAGTTTAGTCCACAGTAATCCATCTCCGCCTAATCCATTCCCGGCTCTGGACGGAGACTACATTGAATACGATTGGCACCTAGAACACAACGGGGCTCTGCCGCAGAGTAATTATTGTTTTCGAATGGTGCGTGGGGATGGTACGCCGCTTGAAGGTTATAATTTTTATCCACAAATTAGGACCGCCGGCTTCACGCCCGTAACCAGAAATTGGCGTTGGTACAGCGATCAGCAGAACGAAACGCCGACTGTCCCCCTAGCTGCTGAAAATGTTGCTCCAATAAATATTGCCAACGGAGATACTTTGGCTTTACGAGTGACCGTTTTTGAACGTCGTAACGTACAAGGCAATGACGCTAAGTTTAGGTTGCAATTTTCTGACGATCCTAGTTTCGTTAATCCAGTAGATATGGTGGCTACTTCCTCGTGTACTGCGCAGTCTCTCTGGTGTTATGAGGTAGGCGGCGGAGCTGATAACCAAACCATTTCAACACGACTGCTTTCTGATGCGGAGCCGTGCGTGGCGGGTGTGGGTAATGGTTGTGGTCGACATAATTCCTCTCCCGCAGCAGCGACGGGGTATGTTCATTTTGGTAATCAAGCCCGCGAGTATAGTTTTACTATTCGTAACGCGGCAGCCAGAGTTAAGGCGGTTTATTTTTTCCGGCTGGTTTATGTAAATGATAACGCGACGGTGCCGGCTGATGGGGGCGAAGTTTTGCCGTCTCTGGTCACTGAGGGGCCATCACTCAATTTAACAGTCACCGGTCTACCGACAGGCACCACAACGGCCGGGGTGGTGACCAATGTGGCTACGATTGCTACGGAGATTGGTTTTGGCGATTTAACTTTTGCGATGGATAGAATTGCTGCGCACCGCCTCACCGTGCAGACTAACGCGACTGAGGGTTACCAAGTATTGAAATATGCTAGACAACCCCTCTTGAGTCCTAATGGATTTACAATTCCAGCTGTTTCTGGCACCAATGCCGCCCCGACGAGTTGGGCGGCGGGCTGTAGTGCAGCAGCTACTGGTTGCGTTGGTTATCACACTACAGACGCAGTTTTGCGTGGGGGTTCGACGCGTTTTGCTCCCAATGATACCTACGCCGGCCTAGTCATGGTGCCGGTTGAGGTGATGCACAGCTCCATACCGACTACAGATGTACATGATATAATTTATCGGATTCGGGTGACAGAAACCCAACCGGCTGGTTTGTATGAAACAGAAATTGTCTACATCGCCGTACCGTCTTATTAAAGTTAGTTTATGCTTAGTCAAAATCTAAAAATGCTAATTAAGAAAAGTTACACCAGCTATTTTCTATTGGTAGGATTTTTACTCTTTCCTGCGGTTGTCGGGGCGCAGTTTACAGCCACGCCCATTATCATCGATCACACCACAGAAGCGCGTGACATTATTGATCGAGAAATAACCCTAACCAACCAGTCTGATTTACCAGTGGTCCTCTATGCCTCCGTCCACGAAATTGCGGTTGATGCGGGTGGGGAAATAAGAGAGTTTGTAACCCCCGCCATGACCGACCGAGCCACCACCATCACGAGTTGGATTGAAATTACCCGGGCGCGTTTAGAGTTGCCACCGCAGAGTGAACGCAAGGTGCCTTTGACAGTAAGGATACATCCGCACGCCCCACCGGGAACGTACCATGCTTTGATTGGTTTTGCCGCAGGCGATAATCGCGACCAAATCGAACAAAAAGTAATGCGCGGCGAAGGAGCGCAAGTGATTCTTAAAATTGTCATTGCTGATACCGCTAGGGAGCAATTGCGAGTTGTTAATTTCACTACCGAGCGCATAAATTTCAAAGACCCCGACGCCACTTTATCAGTTTTACTTGAAAACACTGGAGATACACCCTTAACTCCAGTGGGAGAAGTTATTATCTACGATACGGCTGGTAATGAGTTGGCAGCCGTATCAGTAAACACCAATCAGAAAACAATCGTGCCGGGCGAACGGATGTTATTATCAGAACCCTTACCAGTTTTGACGGGAATGGGTAGACATAAAGCGGCGCTCATTTTGGCTTACGGTAAAGACCAATCGAATGTTTACGACACGGCTTTTTATTACAATCTACCTTGGTACTACTTGTTGTTAGTACTCTTGGTCTTGGTTTTTATGTTAAGTGTGGTGGTGTGGTTGTTTAGCCGACTGTATGGTCGAGGGGATAGTTATTCCGATTTACAAGATCTGCCGGTTTATGTTTCTAAGCGCAGTGATCATAATGCTTTTGATCATGATATTAACCTCAAACATGACAAAAATCAGAATAATTAACTACTTAAGCAGCCTACTCTTAACTTTTGCGGTTTGGGTTTTGTTTGCCTTACCTGCTTACGCGCAAGAGGCCATTACGATTAGTGTGTCGCCGACGCTCTATGATATGGCGGCTGAGCCGGGGCAAGTCTGGAACAGTTCGATCAAAGTCGTTAATGTGAATGCTTTTGATTTAACGGTGTATGCTGATGTTGTTAATTTTCTTCCACAGGGTGAGGGTGGTGATGGACGATTTGTTCCGATTGATGAAAACGACAGGACGGGTGCAACCATCGCTGAGTGGTTTACGATTTCGCGGGAGGCGATAGTGATACCAAGAGAACAAACCGTCGAAGTCCCGTTTACGGTTAGTGTACCAGCTGACGCTGGTCCCGGTGGACATTATGCTGCCATCCTAATTGGCACTAGACCACTAGCGGGTGAACCTGGCCAGTCTAAGTTGCAAACCGCCCAAGTCATCACCTCGTTATTTTTTGCTCGCATTGCTGGTGAAATAAACGAAGCGGGGTTGATTCGAGAATTTTCTACGACAGAGTCTATCCTCAGTCAGCCCGAAGCCACTTTTTCTTTACGTTTTCAAAATCAAGGCAATGTCCACTTGCGGCCACAGGGTGAAATTAAAATTTTAAATATGTGGGGAGAAGAACGAGGGTTGGTGCCGATAAATCAATTTTCTAATTTTGGCAATGTCTTACCTCAAAGTATTCGAGAACTCCAATTTACCTGGCGGGGGGAGTGGTCAATCGCTGATATTGGTCGCTACACCGCAATCGCTACGCTGGCTTATGGCACAGATGAACGACAATTCGCGTCGGCGGAAACAACTTTTTGGTTATTGCCTCTCAATCTTTTGTTCTGGATTGTTGTGGGGTTAGTGGTTTTTGTAACTCTGATGTCTTGGCTCATCAGACTTTACGTGCGGCGTATGTTGTCCTTGGCGGGAGTAAGAATTGAAGATTACCAACAAGTCCAGAACCGCGCTCAGGCTCGCTCTGTGAAGTTACAGGCTCCAGTGCAGGCGGGGATATTAGATTTGTCTAACCGGATGCAAAATACCACGAGCTGGCAGGATCGCATCAAAACCATGTTTTCGTTTGTGTTCGCTTATCGATTGTTCTTTTTGGGACTTTTATTAAGCGCTGGTTTTTTGGCAATGGTTGGGTGGTACGCCAGTAATGCCTTAGTTAACCATCGTCCGTATGAGGTGACATATTTTGATTCAACACCAACAGAAGGACTGCAAAAGACATCGGAAGAGATTATTTACGAACAACTAAACGCCGCCAACCCGGACACAAAAGAACCACAAAGTGACTTGCCTAAAGTTGCGGTCGTCAATCGCAGTGGTGTGGCTGGTCTCGGCGCGCGGGCTAGGTTATTACTGGAAGCTAACGGCTATCAAGTGGTGTCGCTAGAAGCTGATTTTACCGAACCACAAAAAAGAACTGTGATTGTGGTTGATTTTAACAAATACGAAACCATCGTCCCGCTCAGTAGTATTCTTGGTAATGCTTTAGTTTCAGCTCGGGCGAGTGTGGATGAGACCGCGCCAATTACGATTTTTGTCGGTGAGGACTTTGCACAGGTTTCTACAGAGGGTGGCTCTAGGTAAAAGTTATGTCGAGTACTTCTGAGACAGCAGGTAATAAGCTCACATCCTAGAACGATAAGTGTTATACTAGAAGTGTTAACTTAATTTATATTCACTATGGACAAGCGAACAATTGTACTAGCGGTAATCCTCTTCATCGTCTTGGTATTGGGGATGTTTATTTTTGCCTATTTAAATCAATCAGCACAGCCAGAGACGGTAACCACTCCACCCAAGGAAGAAACTGCCGCTGACCCTTATCTTGGCATCACTAGAATTGATGCCAAGCACTTTTTCATTGACGGAGTACACACTTTTGCGGGTGAGATTACTTTACCGACACCCTGCGATTTGTTAAACACTTCAGCTCAGGTTATGGATTCTTATCCAGAGACAATTCGGCTTGATTTTACAGTAATAAATCAAGCCGAATTTTGTGCAACGTTGGCTACAACCCAAAGATTTTTAATTACAACTACCGCTTCTGAAGAAGCGGAGGTAAAAGCTTTCTTTATGGATAGGGAAGTACTCCTCAATCTTATACCGCCCGCTCCCGGAGAAACGCCAGATAACTTTGAATTATTCATAAAGGGTTAAGTCTATGAACAGAGCGCACGTTGCTATTGCAATTTTAGCTGGGTCGGGATTAGTGGCGGCTTCACTCATGCTCATTGGTATACGTGGTAATGAGGTTCCTGCTCCAGCTGCAAATTTGCCCCAGACCGAACAGTTGTCCGTGATACCTATTCCCGAACGCAGTCAGCCCGCGTTTTATTACGGTAATTCAGAGGCAGAAATAGTCATCGTCGAATTCTCTGATTTAAAGTGTCCGTTCTGCGCTCGGCTACACCCCATTCTTAAAACTCTGGTGGACCAGTCCGCAGGAACTATCCGTTGGGAATACCGTCATCTCCCATCGCCCCGGAACAGCGAATCACTACCCTCAGCCATCGCCAGCGAATGCGTGGGTAAACAATTAGGCGCCGCTGATTTTTTCACATATCTAGAACGCCTCTACCCCTTTATCGGTTCATATTCTCGAGATCTTTATATTCGTGAAGCAGTGGCTCTTGGTGTCGAAGAAGCTGGGTTTGTTGAGTGTTTAAGTAACCCGGAGATTGAGACTTTAGTGAATGCTGATGCTGCAGCAGCGCTTGATTTGGGCGCGCGTGGGACACCTTTTAGTATCGTCAAACACCTGCCTTCTGGTAATTCTCAAATTATTTCTGGCGCCCAGCCAATTGAGAATTGGCGAGAAGTTATTGCCGTACTCACCAATCAATAAGCAATGAAATTATCACCAGCCCAGCTAAAGTTTATTGGTCTACTGTCGGGGATAGCCCTCGTGGTTTTGCTGGCAACTTATTTTTATTTACATTACCAAACTACCCGAGTCGTCGATGAAACAAGGGAATTATTTAAGCAATCGGAATCAACCGCTGGTGAATTTACTTACGTTGATATAAACGGTAACCCTGTAAATTTAGACGATTATTTGGGTAAGGTAATCGTCGTTATGGCGTGGGCTAGTTGGTCTCCGTACTCGAATACAGATTTGTCGATGCTAAATGCACTCAGTGGGGAACTGCGTGACCGCGGAGTTGTTTTCATTGCGCTAAACCGCAAAGATACACTAGCGTTGGCACAAAGATATTTAGCAACCGTACCACCACTACCAGAGTTACTGGTGGTAATTGACACTGAAGATCGTTTCTACCAAACGGTTGGCGGTTACGCGATGCCCGAGACCGTCCTTTTTAACCAACGGGGTGAAATAATTCAGCACTGGCGCGGTCAGGTAGATAGCGATACTTTACGCACCCATATTAATTCGGTTTTACAACCCTAGTTTTATGCTAGAGATAACTACATTACTAATTGTCGCTAGCTTTTTGGCGGGGGTGTTGATGTTCTTGGCGCCTTGCACGCTACCTCTCATCCCCGCTTTTTTAGCGGTTCTGTCTGGTGACAAAAACGGATTATCTCCTCTCCAGTACCGCCACAAGATGCTCACAAACGCTGCTTTTTTCAGTTTTGGTTTTTCCATAATTTTTATCACATTAGGATTGTTGGCGGGGATGCTCGGTGGGCTGGTTAACGATTGGGTACCACTGTTGCGTCAGATTTCTGGTTTCTTACTAATAATTTTTGCAGTGACACTTTTCTTTCGTTTGTCTATCATTAAATTTGGCCAGGGAGGATTTCCGTTACCACGCTTTATCGTTCCAGGTACTAAGTCCAGCTCACTTATGCTGGGAGTCTTTTTCTCTCTTAGCTGGAGTCCGTGTATCGGTCCAATCTTAGGAACGATATTGTTGATGGCGAGTACCGCCAATGCAACCAGCACAGCCGCCTTGTTATTAGTGGTATTCTCAGTCGGTCTCTCCACCTCGTTTATGCTTTGTGCTTATCTCTTCTCCCGTTTCCAAGCCAAACTAGCAACCCTACTTTGGCTTGAGACTTTACTACGCTACACAGCTGCCACCATAATTGCTGTTATTGGCGTTCTCTTACTAATTGGGCAAGAGGGTCTTATCCTCGACCTAAGTACCAGAGCTTTTAACTGGCTGGGTCTAGATTTTTTATACAACTTTTACTAGTTTCGATAGAGTTAATTAGTGTCTGGCATTTATTTTTCTAGCGTTAATTTGAAAGTGGCGGCAAAAAATAATAAAACCAAGACTTATCCAGAGCTGGCTGGTTGTAAATTTGCTGAGATATGGTATAATCTAAGACAGATGCCGAGATGGTCTGCGCCCTTCTGTCATTTATACAGAGCTCGCTGCGAAGTGGGTTTGGGGGTAACAACATAACTAAGTTATGCGCACAGCCATTGGTTTCATTATTATTTTGTGGGGTCTTTTTTATTTCATGGGACAAGCGATGTCTGATTTAGAACAAGCACTCTCGGCTAGCTTCAAAGCCCTAGAGAGTGCTGCTCAAAAATCAGAACAACGTCTCTCTGAGATATAAACGTTAGGACTGGGCATATGCCTAGTCCTTTTGATTTTTGGCTGATATTATTAAGCTGATAATAATTTTATGTCATTACACCGAGTAGTCGAGTACGCATTCTTTTTTGCAGTTTTAATTGCTTCCGGTTACCTAGTGTGGCAGGTCTTTTCGCCCTTTATTACTGCCCTCGCGCTGGCGGTGATTATCGTAACAATTTGTTATCCGCTATATGAAATAATCGAGCGTAATGTTTATAAAAATAACAAATCTTTGGCCGCTGCCATCACGACTGTGATGGCGGTGGTTGTAATCATTCTGCCCCTCATTTTTATATCGTCAGTGTTGGTTAGAGAATTGGTTAGTTTTTATCAAACGCTGGGAGCTGGCGGGGAACTACCAATTGATCGTTATATTGAAAACATTGAACAAACTGTACAGGTGTACCTCCCGGGTTTTTCGATTGATTTAACTGAACAAATCAAGCAAAGTGCAGAATGGTTTGTGGGTAATATTGGACGAATTTTTGCCGGAACAATCTCGACAGTGTTTGTTGTCCTCATCTCTTTGATCGGTTCATTTTATTTTTTCCGTGATGGGCGAGAATTTTTGAAAATCCTAATTAAGATTAGTCCACTGAGCGACAAAGACGATTCAGTAATTTTAAGCCGATTAGCAGTCGCGGTACGCTCGGTGGCAACTGGAATCCTACTGGTCTCTCTACTGCAGGGTACGTTAGCCGCTTTAGGCTTTACCATTTTTGGTATTGAACGAGCGGTTTTGTGGGGGGCGATTGGTGCCGTCTTAGCGATGTTACCTGGAGTGGGTACTCCCGCAATAATGATTCCCGGTATTTTGTTTTTGTTTTTCACCGGTGATGTGGGAGCGGCAATTGGTTTGTTGGTTTGGATGATAGTTTCGATTATCGTTATCGATAATATTGTCGCTCCCCAGTTAATGAGTCGAGGCAACAAACTTCACCCATTCATTGTTCTTATCTCGGTACTGGGTGGTATTTCGGCCTTTGGACCAATTGGTTTTATTATCGGTCCAGTCATCATCACCTTGTTTGTAGTTTTGTTAGAGATTTATAATCAATACACAGTCGACAGTAGTAATAAAACGCGCAAGTGAACTTAGTATGCCGAATCTACTTGATATTGAAATAATGTTAAAGATTCAAGGATTGTCACTGGCCTCATCCCGAGAGGCTATTAAATCCGCACTAGAGCAAGCCAGATTTTCTGCGGAAGATATAGACAAAATTGTTGATTTAATACAAAAACACAACACTCCGACACCAGAAAAACTACAAGGTTTGTATAAAATTCAGCGGTCTGACTGCTCTCTTAATCCGCAGGAAATTTCCTCGTTGTTAGGTATCGAAGTTAGAATTACAGAGTTAGAAGGCAAAATTGGACAAAAAAATTATCATCCCAACGCCCACCATTTTGTCACTATCTTGTTAACACTTATTCTCGCTCTCGGAGGTTTGTTGGCAGCGATGTACCACTATAAAGCAGGACCGTTTCACCCGACCTCACCCCACACATTTTTTGAGTAAACTATGAATAATCTGGTCAAAAAAGTGGCTGGTGTATTTCTGGCTGTTATGTTGGGGTCTGGTTTGTGGTTTGCTTACCTAAACCTGTCAGTCACCAATTTTCCCAACCTCGCTCTAGGTGAACCGGGAACCAAAACTAGCGAAGATGAATATATTGATTTAGAAGTACCGCCAGCCAAATCTATTTTCTTTACTGGTGACGTGATGCTAGCTCGACACGTTGAGCACTTAATGACGGTTAGAGGTTTTGATTATCCGCATCTCGGTCAGCTACCCTGGACGACTGGGGAGGATTTTGTGGTCGGCAATTTTGAGGCTGCTATACCGCTTCAACACCGGCGGACTCCTAACTTCACCTTTCAATTTTCGGTTTCTGAGCAATTTATTCCAGCCCTAAGCGAGGCGGGCTTTACTCATTTTTCACTAGCCAATAATCACGCTTTTGATTATGGCGGAGCGGGTTTAAGTAACACTGTAAATATTCTTACCGAGCAGGCACTTAATCCATTTGGGCATCCGAGCGTTATTAACGCCACCTCAACAACTGTAATTGAGGTGTCCGATAAGAGAGTGGGGATTATTGGTCTTCATACATTAATACATTCCTACACCAAGGAAGAATTACAACCAGCGTTAGCTAATTTGTCACAATCATCAGATCTGCAAATTGCCTATATTCATTGGGGTAATGAATACGAACTAACTCCGTCTTCAGCGCAGCGGCAATTTGCCAGAAAATTGGTTGCCTTAGGAATTGATTTGATTATTGGACACCATCCACACGTGGTGCAGTCGGTAGAAATTATTGACGAGGTGCCGGTATTTTATTCGTTGGGCAATTTTATATTTGATCAATATTTTTCACGTGATGTTCAGCAGGGTTTGGTTTTAGAGCTAAAGTTTTTGGCAGGCACACCACAGTTAATTTTTTGGCCAGTTGAAACTCTGACGCAGCCTGCTCAGCCAACGTTAATGGCAGAAGAAATGCGTCAAGATTTTCTGGCAGAATTAGCAGAACGAAGTGATGAGGTGTTGGTATCGTCAATCCTCGCCGGCAATCTGACAATACCATCAGCACTTGCAACTTCAACAGAAAACGCTATTATAAAACAATAAATAACCGTCATATGATAAGTAAATTTGAGATTGTTGGAATCGCGATAAGTATGTTGTTTATGGCGATGGCGTTGTATTTAATTCGAATCGAGACGTCATTTTTAACAACTGGTACCGCCCCCAACCAAGTCGCCCAGGTAGGTGGCGCTGCCGCTGTTATGGTTGGGGCTGGTGGCGATGTTAATCAAGCCCGTACAGAAGCGTTATTAGAAGCCGCTAGTCCTAGTGGCGAGTTACAAAAAATGGTAATAGACGACATTAAAATTGGAACCGGTAGAGAAGTGGCTGTTGGTGACACGGTAGTAGTTCATTATGTGGGCACCTTACAGGATGGTTTTGAGTTTGATAATTCAAATAAACGAGGTGAGTCATTTACCTTCAAAGTAGGAGAAGGGAGAGTGATTAAGGGTTGGGAAGAGGGGCTGGTTGGTATGAAGGTGGGCGGTCAGCGGATTTTAGTTATTCCACCGCATTTAGCTTATGGAGAGCAAGGAATTGGACCTATTCCACCGAACGCTACTTTGGTTTTCGCCATTGACTTGTTAGAAGTTAGGTAATTGACGCAAGCTCTAAGTCGGTGTTTAACTAGTGGTTTTGTAGTGACGACTGTCTCGTATGAAACCAATTAATTTTAGAATTGAAAAGAAAAGCGCTAGTTCACTGGCGCGGGCTGGGGTTATTGACACTCGTCACGGTGAGGTGAAAACCCCCGCTTTTGTGGTGGTTGGTACTAAAGGTAGCATAAAAGGTGTTACCCCAGAACAGGCGCGCGAATTGATTGGTAACGAAATTACCCTTGCCAACACCTACCATCTATTTTTACAGCCGGGCCATGAAGTTATAAAGCAAGCGGGAGGATTACAAACGTTTGCTAATTGGCGTTTGCCTACGATGACTGATTCGGGCGGTTTTCAGGTTTTTTCTTTAGGTGCGGCTTTTGGTAAAGGAGTGACTAAGTTTGCTAAGGGAGAAGTGACTGAGTCTGATTCTGTCATTCAACCGCGCAGTCTTAATGTCTATTCTAAGGAAGCAGCTTCCGAGCACGGCAAGCTCTGCATCATCGACGAAGAGGGGGTGACTTTCACCTCTCATTTAGATGGGTCAATGCACCGTTTTACAGCGGAAAGATCAATTGAAATCCAGCAAGCGATTGGGGCGGATATTATCGTGGCGTTTGATGAATGCACCAGCCCCACGGCGGAATATGATTATCAAAAAGAAGCTATGGACCGCACCCACCGCTGGGCGAAGCGGAGTCTCTTAGCACACAAACAAAATTACGAGGCAATTAAAAAACAGGGTTTGTATGGTGTGGTTCAGGGCGGTCGTTACAGCGACCTCAGGCGAGCTAGTGCTCTGGCGCTGGCAGCTATGGATTTTGACGGCTTTGGTATTGGTGGGAGTTTTAGCAAAGAGGATTTGGGTGAATCACTCCAAGTAGTAAATGAAATCTTGCCAGAAGACAGACCACGACATCTCTTGGGTATTGGTGAACCAATCGATATTGTGGAAGGTGTTTTGAAAGGGTGTGATACTTTTGATTGTGTTGCCCCCACGCGGATTGGTCGCACCGGCACCATTTACGTTAAGACCGGCAAAATGTTAACTACGGCTTGCGGGTCGTTAACCTATCCAGAAACCAAAAAAATCAATATTCTCAACCAAAAATACACAAACGACCACACACCACTGGATACATTTTCTAGTGGTTATGTAGCCAGTACCTACACCAAGGCCTATTTAGCACATCTGTTTCGAGCTAATGAAATGTTAGGACCACAACTAGCATCAATCCACAATTTGCATTTTATTGTGGATTTCACCAAACAACTACGCGAACAGATTTTGCAGTCTTAGACTAATTTAGGAAGGCACTAGAGTAGCAAAATAA
>DBNX01000022.1 GCA_002299465.1 Patescibacteria group bacterium UBA661 | reverse complement strand
AAGCAAAACTCTTCCCGTGTGGTTGTCGCCGCCTACCAACGTGATGTTGTTATGGAGTATTACGAAGCTTGTCTATCAGCAGAATTAACTCCGGTGGCATTTGAGGTCGAGGCGCAAGCGATGGCACGCTCGGTAATTCCACAAGCCGCTGCCAACGACACCATTATGTTGGTTGATTTTGGAAAGACTCGCTCTGGTGTTGGTATTGTTAAAAATGGCTTGCTTCTTTACACGTCAACGATTGATATTGGCGGCGATCAGATTTCTCAAATGTTACGACGGGTGCTTGGTGAAAACGTGGCTGAAGCCACGTTAACTGACCTAAAAAATAATCAAGGTTTAATTCGAGGTATTACCGATACCAAAATCTATGATGCCCTAATTCCGACTGTCTCTGTCATCAAAGACGAAATCGCTACTCGTATGCAATATTGGCATACCAGAGAAAACAATCGCACCAACGACCGCCATATCAGTAAAATCATACTTTGTGGTGGAAGCTCCAACCTAAAAGGACTGCCTGAATACTTAACCGAATCGCTCGGCGCAACTTGTACTAGAGGAAATGTGTGGGAAAATGTGTTTGTAATGAAAGACGCGGTGCCACCAATTGAAAAGCATTTGTCTTACGGTTACGCCACCGCCATTGGTCTAGCGCTTGGCAAAACCATCTAATTAAATATGATAAATCTCACTCCGCCATCTGCCAAAAAAAGTATCCTACGCGAGTACTGGCTGCGCGTCATTAGTGTTTGGCTGTTTTTGCTTGCCTCCACTTCACTTATCGTAGCGTCTTTGCTTATGCCGACTTATGTCTTACTGCAAGGAAAAATCTCTGCTTACCAAACAGAAGCTGAGGCAGCCATCGCCCAGGCCGATGCTCACAATCTATCCACTGCTTCTCTGGTAACCGCCACCAGACAAGCCCTGGGTTTAATTAAAAAAAGTGAGCAAGTTACTTTTACTGAGGTAATAAACCTTTTTTCGAGTCTGCCAAATCCCGGGGTCGGTATTACCGCCTATGAATTGAGTCGCGCTGCTGATGGCTCGGTAGAAAACCTTACCCTCAACGGCACCGCCAACACCAGGCAAGACCTGGCAGATTTCCGTGAGATACTGATAAATCATCCGCGGGTTGAAAAAATAGAGCTACCGATTTCTAATCTAGCCCTAGATCGTAATATTGAATTTACGGTTCGGGTTACTCTAAAATCTGACAAATAATTTATGAGCAAACTAACCAAACACATCGCCCTCGCCTCCATCATCGCCCTTGTCGTTTCGCTTGGCTTATTATTTTTTCTGGTATGGCAGATCGAAAGGTCGGGACAAACACTGACCACTTATATGGAATCACTCCAAGCTCGCAACGAGAAAGAGGCTACTTATAGCCGAGTTTCTCGGCTGGTACAAGACTCCGCCCCTAATCGCGCCCTTTTGGCACAGGCGTTTTTTAGTGATGAGGGCGCTAGCATTCCCCTCCTTAATGAGCTTGAGCTGTTTGCCGACCGCTCAGGGATCACTCTCGAAACTACAGGCTTAGACAAAATTACCCACCAAGAAACTAACGAGGAATTTATAACAATGACCTTCTCTTATAGCGGTAGTTATGAGCAAGTTCGCCTGTACACAGAAATGTTAGAGCATTTACCCTATCATTCCAACCTTACCGACTTATCAATCAGGCAAGGTCTAGGCTCTTTTTGGGAAGGTAATGCCACTGTCGTCATTAGCATAAAACCGTCATCATGATAAACAAACCCAACATTAACCGCCTCGTCCGCGACATTCTCCGACGTTCAGCGGGTCCCCGCGAACACAATTTGATGCACCCCGAGCGGGATTGGGGAATTGGCTTTGGTGTGGCTTTATTATTTATAGTCGGTGGTGTTTATTGGGCGTGGCAAACACACACCCTACATAGAAGCGAGGCAACAAAAGAAGAGGCGTTTGTACCCTCCACAAATGCTGTCTACCAAGAAGCTGAGGTGGAAAAAGCCCTTGACCTGTGGGCAGAGCGTAAAGCCCGCTACGAGGCAATCAAGATCGAGCTCTCTGCTCCAACCCCTCTACCACCGCCTGCCGAAGCAATTATTACTCCCCCCAGTACCAATAATGAAGACAGCAATCCGGACACCCCTACCCCGCCCACCCCTGTCGAACCAGACACCACCAGCCCCAATCCATCCCAAAACGAAAATCCACCGCCACCCCAGCTAGAATTTTAGTTTTTTAAGTAAAATTTTCTGAAAAAAGCCCTAATCTTGTGGTAAGGTATTGGCAATAAGTCCAAACTATCTTGTCGTCTCAGCTAAGGCGACGACCCTTCCTAAAGTCAGTTCTCTCTAGCAGTGCGAAACCCCACCCGAACTACCTCTGACTAATATTTTTATGAGTCTTGATTTCGGTCTGCACTCTCTGCAAAAAAGAATCAACTGACATTGCATCCAGTTTGCCCTCATCTCGACTTTCCACCGTAATTGTTTTTGTTTGTACTTCTTGGTCGCCGATTACCACAAAGTAGGGTAGTTTAGAATTTTTTGCTTCGCGCACCCTTTTGCCCAGCGTCTCTTTCGCGTCATCAACCACCACCCTTACCCCACCCGCACGCAGCAAACTCTCAATTTCTCGGGCGTAAGCATTGTGCTGTTCATTTATCGGCAAAATCGCCACCGGTACCGGTGCCAACCAAGCCGGAAATGCCCCCGCGTACTGCTCAATGAGAAATGCCAAAAATCTTTCAAACGAACCCATAATGGCTCGGTGAATAATCACTGGTTTTTCTTTTTGTCCAGCACTATTTACAAAAGCTAAGTCAAAACGATTGGCGGAATAAAAATCAATTTGCACAGTCGCAATCGTGTCTTCTTTGCCATTGACATTACGTATTTGCACGTCAATTTTTGGTCCATAAAAAGCCGCCTCCCCACCGCCCTCGACATACTGCGCTCCAAATTCCTGCAAAGCCGTCCGCGCTGACTCGGTCGCCTCTTCCCACATCGCCTTGTTGGTGACATCACCAAATTTTTCTGTGTTTTCAAAATCAGGCAGAGACAAGCGGAACCAATAATTCTTGATAGCGAAAACATCATCATACACCTCTTTGAATAACGCCAACACGCCGAGCAATTCTTTTTTTAGATCCTTCTTTTCACAATAAATGTGTGCATCATTTTGGGTAAAGCAACGAGCGCGAATTAGCCCAGTGAGCACGCCCGACCTCTCAAAGCGATGCACCAAACCAAACTCTGCCAACCGCAACGGCAAATCCCGATAACTCAATGGTCGATGACGAAATATCTGATGGTGGTGCGGGCAATTCATCGGACGCAAATAATACTCTTCATCCTCTATCGAGATTGGACTGTACATATCTTCGTGGTAGTGATCGAGATGCCCCGATTGCTCATAGAGACGTTTGTGAGTCAAAACTGGTGTATACACATACTTGTAGCCATGCGCTAGCTCTTTTTCGTAAATAAAATCCTCTAATTTTTTTCGGATATGAGCACCATTCGGTAGGTAAAGGGGCAAACCCTTACCGACCTCCTCAGAAATCATAAAGTAATCGTGCTTTTCATTAAGTAAGCGGTGGTCACGCTTTTTTGCTTCTTCCTGCTGCAAGCGATACTCTTCTAATTCTTTAGCTGAGGCAAACGCTAGTCCGTAGATGCGTGTGAGCATTGGATTCTTCTCACTTCCCCGCCAATAAGCACCAGCAATTTTATCGAGAGCAAACGAGTCGGGGGCGATTTCTTCAGCTGGATTTTCCGAATGTCCACCGCGACACAAATCCGTAAAATCACCCACGGTGTAAAGAGTGATTTTTTCACCCTGCTCAACAATCCCGTCTATCAACTCCAACTTGAATTGATTACCAGCAAAAATAGCCCGCGCTTCCTCAGCCGTGACTTCGCGGTGTGTAAACTTTGTCCAAGACGGCAAAATATTCCGCATCAAATTTTCTAGTTTCGCCAAGTCACCATCCCCAGGCGTCGCTCCGGCCGAAAAATCTATGTCGTAATAAAAACCATTATCAATCGCTGGACCCAAGGTTAGCTTAGCGTGTGGATATTTTTTTATCACCGCCGCTGCCAGTAGGTGGGCTAAGGTATGCCGTCTGTGTTCTAGTGCTAATTGTTTCATAATTATTGAATTGACTTAAAAATCTTTGTCTCAAACTTTTCTCAAAACCGGCGAATCTGAGTTTTTCTCAACCCTCGCCCCAAGTCTTTTTTTACAACCATTACATTGTACTATCGTTGCGTAATATAACAATATTTTTATCTATTTCAACATTTTTTCTCCGCCCTACTAAAAACTGGGGTGCGTAACTCGTTACTAATTCGGGTGGGGTGTATCGGAAAGCAAATTTGCTATATCATAGGCAAATGCCAAAACCATACAATAACCCAACCGCCTTTGTCATCTTTGGTGGCACAGGAAATTTAGCCGAGACCAAGCTGCTCCCCGCCCTGTTTGACCTCTACACAAGACAGTTGCTTCCTGATGCCTTTGTGATAATCGGTCTCTCGCGCAAAGAATTATCACATGTAGCATACCGAACTTTCGTACGCGACAGTATTCTCTCTAAATTACCGAAAAGTGCTGGTGCTGAGCTCGAAACATTTTGCTCTCACGTTCGTTTTGCTTCCGGTAGTTTTAGTGATGATGTGTCCTACGATCGAATTAAACAGGAGCTACTAGAATTTGATAAAGCCATCGGACAATGCACGAGCAAGCTTTTTTACCTAGCTGTTCCACCCGATCTTTACAGTGAAATTTTTGAAAAATTGAAGCAAAGTGACGCGATGGCGCTCTGTGATGGGATAGACTCCTGGTCGCGTATTCTAGTAGAAAAACCTTTCGGCAGTGATTTAACAACCGCCAAACAACTCGAAAAACAACTTTGTGCGCTGTTTACCGAAGATCAAATCTACCGCATCGACCACTACTTAGCCAAAGATGCTATTGAAAATATCACCTCTCTACGCTTTGCCAACAGCATCCTCTCAGACTCCTGGAACGGAAATCGTATCGAGTCAATCTCCATTAGACTTTTTGAAGCTCAGGACGTATCGACACGCGGTTCATTTTATGACGGGATCGGTGCCCTTCGGGATGTTGGGCAAAACCACATGCTCCAAATGCTCGCCCTCCTCACCATGCACCCAACTGATGTTCATAACGAAAAAGCGATGCGGGCGGGGCGTTTATCAGCTATCGAATCTTTGGTGATGCACGACACCGATTTGCGTCTCCGCGCTCAGTACGCAGGATACAAAGAAACGGCCGGTGTCGATCCGGCTAGTGAAACAGAAACCTACTTTAAAATCACCACTCACATCGACAGCGAGCTTTGGAAAGATGTGGAAGTAACCCTGGAATCCGGCAAAGCGCTCCACACCTCCTTTACTGAGGCGGTTGTTATTTTTAGACCACTGGATGAATGTCTATGCGCTGCTGATTCGACACCCCACATGCATCGTAACGTACTTAAACTAACGTTTTCGCCCGAGCAAAGTGTCCGACTGACAATGTGGGTAAAAGAACCTGGTTTTGCTTTTAAACTACAAGAGCGGGAGCTTGTTCTCGCCTCACACCAGGGTGAGGTGTTTCGTTCTCCAGAAGCGTACGAACGTGTATTATACGATTGCATCGTCGGCGATCAGACACGATTTGTCAGCGGGGCGGAAGTGGTGGCGGCCTGGAACTTTATCACCCCAATCCTCGAATCGTTTAAAGAACTCCCTCTTCATGAATACCCGAAAGGAAGTGTGTCGCCGATTATTAAGTAGTTAAAAATATTATTTTATGAAAAAAGAAATTGGTTTTATCGGACTGGGGCGGATGGGTCTCAATATGACCACCCACTTGGTTGAAGAGGGTTATCGGGTGGTGGGCTACAATCGTAGCGACAGTCCTAAGGCAGAAGCGCTCGCGGCCGGACTCGAGATGGCTTCTTCACTTCCGGAATTAGTATCTGCGCTCGCAACGCCTCGCGTGGTGTGGCTAATGGTCCCCAGTAGCGCTGTCACCGCCGTACTAGCAGAACTCACACCACTGCTGGCAGAGGGCGATACCATCATTGATGGCGGCAACAGCTTTTACAAAGACTCCTTGCAAAGACACACTGAGCTTAAAGAAAAAGGTATTGATTTCCTTGATTGTGGTACTTCCGGCGGTATGCAGGGCGCGCGTTACGGCGCCTCCATTATGGTCGGAGGTCAACCCGCTGTTTTTGCAAAACATGAACACATCTTCAAAGCACTAGCGGCCCCCAATGGTTATGCCCGCGTCGGCAATGAGGGTGCTGGTCACTTTGTAAAAATGATTCACAATGGCATCGAGTACGGCATGATGGGGGCGATTGCTGAGGGAGTGAGCGTTCTCCATGCTCACGAATCCCAGTTTGGTATTGATTTAAAAGAGGTTTTTAAACCGTACGAGCACGAAAGTATTATCACCAGCAAGCTTGTTTCCTGGCTCCGCACCGCTTACGACGAAGGTCAGATCGAGGCCATCAAAGGTGAGGTACCGCGCGGAGAAACCGAATTTGAAATGGAACATATCACGACGCTTGGCGATGTAAAAGTCCTGGCGGCGGCGCTTGCCCAAAGAAAACAAACCCGCGAACAAGAATCGTATCTTGGAAAATTAGTCGCCGCTATGCGCAATCAGTTTGGTGGGCATAAGGTTATTGCTCGCGAGTAGTATGGAAATAATCGCCGCCCCAAACACCGCACTCGCTGCCGGTAAAGCTCTTACCGAGTTACTGCTTGCTCAGCAAGAGCGTCCCGTCTTGCTCGCGGTATCTGGCGGCTCAGCGTTTTCATTACTCGAGTTTGTTGATCCAGCCGCCCTTAACTCACAACTAACTCTCACCGTTCTTGATGAACGTTTTTCTTTAGACCCGGCTGTCAATAATTTTACTCAGCTCGAGCAGACAAAATTTTACGCTTTCTGCGCATCCAAAAAAGTGGCGGTGATTCCAACCAAAGTCCAGGCGGGTGAAAGTCTACAAGACTTAGCTGCTAGATTTGGCAACGCTCTTCGAACCTGGAAAAAACAACACACCCAGGGTGTGATTATCGCTACGATGGGCATTGGACTGGATGGTCATACGGCTGGCATCTTCCCGAGTCAGTCTGAGGTTGATTTTAATGGCGATGCTTGGGTGGCTGGATACTCCCTGCCGAAAGAAATGGACCCACACCGTGAGCGAGTTACCGTCACCTACACCTTCTTACGCAATTACATAGACAGCGCCGTTGTCTATGCTGTCGGTTCTGATAAATATCGCTTGGTGCAAAGACTCCGGGAGACTCGTGCTTGGACGCCCGCAATGCCAATGACCATTCTTAAAGAAATGCGCGCCGTCACTATCTTTACCAGCCCCTTGTAGACACTTTTTTCTTCGTGGATCTTCTAGGTAAAGGTGGCTGGTGGCGTCTTCGGGCGGCGCCCGAAGACGCCACCCACAACAAAACAACCGCCCTTCCTAAGTTGCCACTTCAATTTTTACGAAAGAGCTGTTTGCGGATTTGCGCTTAAAACTTTTAGTTTCTAATTTCCCTGATAGCAGTAACATCAATCACCCCAACCGTGTCATACCGGTTTCCGTCTGGGCCAAACATCTCCTCCGAGCTCAAGACTCCAGAGACCTCAAAGCGCAAATCCGGTTCAGAGAATACGTAGCCCGTGCGTTCAAGATTTTTTAGTCCGTAATATCTACCACCATCCCCCCTCAGACCAAGAGCACACTCCAGAGTTTGTGGTCCGGTGCCAATTTTGGGAAGACATGTCATTTCACCCAGCACCGTGACCGCCTCCGGAGGAGATAGAGTCTCAATTGGTCCAGTTACTTCGGTCACCACCCCAAACCCTTCCAACGTTGTTGGGAGTTGTCTTAGCAAATCCGCCGCATCATTTTCTAAAAATACTTTGAGGCAAGAGTTGCCTGCACATTCGCCAATTCCCACACCAACCACCCCATTTATAGCCATCAACTCCTCGGTGTATTTATCTTTTACAAATTCAATTGTTATTTCTTCAACAAAAGACTGCCCGTCTAGTGTCCAGCATTGTCTCGGATAAGACTCCCCGACCGCGTACCCAGCCCGTTCGCATTCCGCAAAGTTTGTTACTACCGACGACGGCGCTGATTTTTGTTGAGACAACAAAAAATAAAGTCCTCCGCCCAGAACAATCAGTATGGCCACAACAATATAAATTTGGTTTTTGTTCATGTTTTTTATGACAGATTATTTTTTAATAGCGAGTTGCGCCGAATACTAAACCGGCTTAATTTTAACACACATCAAAACACCCCTGGCAGTAAGGCTAAAATCTGCTCAAAAACAAAAAGCCGAAACTGTGGTTAGTAGTTAATTTGCTTATCTCGCCACGCCTCTCGCTCACGTCGCCTTTCACGAATTGCTGCCGCTGTGGCAGCGCGGTCTTCTTGAGAATTTTCTCGAGAAAAATCTTTTATAAACTGAGGTACCGCTTCTTGTTACGTTGTTTCTTCGCTCTTAGCCAACGCTGGCTGGAAATTTTCTTTCATAATTCGCTCCTTATACAACGAAAAAAATCAGTGCCAGCAAAAAACACCCGAGGAATGCTGTAGCTGGTTTGTTTCGCTTTGCTCACAAACCAGTGAGCAACCTTTTCGAATCCCCCGAGAGTGACATTTAGTCACTCTTTCTACTTATCCCTAGGCAAGACCTCGGGATAAGCATTAACATTCTATTTTCCCCTAGCACGAATCGTACATTCTAATCGGGTACTATTTCGTATTTTGTACTCGCGCGAAAGAAATGCAACATGTTGCTCATCTTGCCAAAAAATTGCGTCCTGGTCATTATTAGCAATAATGTCACAAAAGACGCATTTATTGTCTTCGGTTCTTGGATTATATCTACCCATATCTAGTTATTTATTATAATTACATCCTCATCTTTTGTCGGCTCCTCAAACATATCTATTGTTTGCTGAACCAGTTCTTTATTTACCACTGAACGAATTGGGTTTTTTTGATTGTCTTCCCATCGTTGCCATACAACTTCAACTGGAGTTTTTACAAATACCACTTTCGCTTCTGCTCCTACAGATTCAGCAACTTCTCGTGGCTTATCTCTACTTGCTAAAGTCTGGTTAGTTGAATCGTACAACACGTTTTTTCCATCTATAAGTGCGTGCTTTGTTTTCTCATATGATTCATTAAAAATCTGCTCCCAGCCTTCAGTATCTGGAAGATTGTTTGAATCCCAATTAAATCTATGGGCATGAAAAATATCATCAATGCTTATAAAAGTAGTTTCAGTTTCTTTTGTTAACTGTTTTGCTATATATGACTTACCTGCATACGGAAAACCGCATAGTATAAAAAGTGTCTTTCGGGAATTTTGCAGTAATGAGATGAGATTATGTAAATCAGGCATAGATAGATTATATAGAAGAATGGCCCGGTAATCACTTCCGTGACCCGGGCCAAGTTGCTCAAAGTGAGCGAAGTAGTTGTTCCGCACGCGCTTCCGCTTCTTTGACATACACCGTGTAGTCAGGAATCTTCGTGAAGACCCCATCAGACAAGACATATACCAAGTCGAGCTTCGCCGTCTCGAGGAAGTAACGGTCGTGAGATACGAGGAGTACTGTTCCTCGGTAGGTCTCCAGCGCCTCTTCGAGAGCCTCGAGCGCTTCGAGATCGAGATGGTTCGTCGGTTCATCTACGTGGCCACCGTACTCGATGTGTTTACTCGGGAGGTAGTGGGTGTCTCGGTGTTAACGACCCACCATACGCAACTCGTACTCAACGCACTGGCTTCGGCTGTACTCCACCGTCCACCACCACGTATCATTCACTCCGATCAAGGGAGTGAGTACGCGAGCAAAGACTATATGGCAATAAAACCTAGCACGAGACACAACATCTCGTGCTAGCTGTTGATCGTTTAATATAACGCTCTAACAGCTAGCTGTTGCTTGCGGAGAGAGAGGGATTCGAACATTACATGTTCGGTACAGGTTGTCGCTAGTTTGTTTCGCTTTGCTCACAAACTAGCTGGCAACCTTTTCGAATCCCCCGAGAGTGGCATTTAGTCACTCTCTTCTCTCTCCGCAAACAAAATATGCACCCTAATCGGGTGCATATTTTGCTTGCGGGCGGTCTCGGGCAAGAACCGTGAACGGTCAAGCTGGGCTTGACCGTTTCGCTACCCCAAAGATTTATAAATCGACGCGTCTCGTGCGCACAGGAAAGTGACAAAAGTGACACAGATCAACGATAAAAAGTTACAGTACTGTGTCACTTTTATATTAAGAATAATGAGAATTCCAAGGTAAAATAAAGTCATCAACGTAGCCTCGGTTATAGGGCGATCTAGGAAATTTTTCGCTCATTTTCGCCAATGTATGTTCGCAAACCTTTTCAGCCTGTATTAATCTGCGCTCAGTAAAAACCTCGTTCTCACCGAAAGGTGTATCTCTGTAATTATTCTGAATATGCATTCGATTTCTAATTTTTCTGAGTTCATCTAGTACAATATAAAAATTAGATCCTGCAACATCAAAGAAGTCATGATTCTTTGCACACTTAATCTGAGTCTTAAATTTCCGATACGATGATGTATTTGTCCTCACTTTAGCTACGGTGTCTGCTGATAGATTGGGTACACCTTCCCGAGTATATCCACGAATTTTATAAAACAAATCATCGAGAGCTGCTTCTAAGATAGCAACGATAAACACTGTGATTGGTTTTCTTAAAAACGGACTCCTTTCCTCGTCGCGATAATAGGCTTCATAGAGCTTATTTAATACTTCTAGGTTGTAGCAGATATTATCTCCATCTTTGAAGTTGCCAATAAAGTGGCTATTTATGGTTCTCATGTAACTGATTTATAGATACACAAATCAAGTACTATAGGCGTTAAAACTTTTGAGATCAGAGATATATAGCCGACTATAAATATCGAGTATATAACCATAAGTAGTAACGGTTCCCACTTTTTGGTCTTGATATCTTCTCTCAGTGGTTTGGTATGAGCTTTATAGGCTTCTTGTAGTTTGTTAAAAAACTCGTATAGGATAAAGACGAAACCAATAGTCCATAGAGTGTTTAGCGAAGCTATGCCGTCGGAAGTTTTTGTGTCCAGAGCACAGTATGTCTGTGCCAAGAAAATTAAAACACCAAATCCAACGCTGGCATGAATAGCAGATTTATAAATAGCATGACCAGCCACTAGCATTATTGCGATTAGGACAATAACTAAGAATGTTATTGAGAACACATATGTACTGGTAAGCAGGATGTGGTCGAAGTAGTTACTGTCAAGAAAAATAAGTAAAGTCAGAACAAATGTAAGAACTAGCGAGATGACTTTTTCTTTACTCAAATCTAGTTTGGACAGAAGATTTTTAAATAAATACATACAGTGCCTAGAATCCACCCTTTTGTTTTCTACTAACTCTGGTTACTTTAATTTTGCCATATCGTCCACGCTCACGGGGATTATTAAAGTAGTAACCATTAAGTGTATTCCCGCCATTTGCCAGTTCTAGAAACGCAGATCCGTGGTGGTCTCTCATGTCAGCATCTGCATGCATCGCTGATGTCTTGTTCTGGTAAACATAGACCAGTTCAAAATTTTTAGTGTAGTTTCTGCACATGCTTGCAATAAGGCTGTAAGAGCAAGATCGTTCAGTATATAGAAATACTTGAATGTCAGTAAGTGTTTGTTTAACTTCAATTACAATCGGATATGTACCATTCTGTGTTTTGTCTTCAGTATGAGAGCTGACAAGTTCTCCCTCATACCTACCATTAATATTAGGAATACCGAGCAATGTGTCGACATGCTTTATCTTCCATAAGTGATTACTAAAAGACCAAAAGAGCAAAAAGAGAATTATCAGTGCAGTCGGAGCATCGAAGAAACCTACTGAAGATAGGTAGCCTATGATGCCGTCAGTAGGTAACGTCTCCACGAAAGTACTGATCCAGCCAGCAACAATCGTTGCTGGCGTGATAAGTATCAATGCAAATATGAAGTAAAACTTGTAACCTAATTTAACGCATTCCATAAGCTAACGGATATTAAATGTTAAATCCCAGTACCTTTCAGAGTCTTGTATGGTACCAGCGTTATAAGCAGCCAATGCCGTAGAGTGAGCGTTACCTAGAGTTGTCTTAAACAGTTGTCTTGAGCCGAAATCCCAGTTGGCTGTTATATCTTCTGATCCACAAACGCTATGTATTATTACAGGCATAACATCTCGTTGAGCCAATGCTTTTACAATATGGTTGCTAACTAGAATAAAGCTTGTGACAGGATCATTGTTGAAGAGGTTATCTGGAGCTCCGTAAACTAAAGACTCGACTTGGTATGAGGAGACAACGTCTAGTCCGTCAAAATGAGCGGCCTTCCAATTTTTGAACATACGCACGGTTGGCTTGTAGTTGCTATTTGTAGATGCATGCTTAGCCACACCATTCCTCCAGTGGGTTCGAGGGTAGTTGATCTTCTCATGGTCATTATTGAAAGAGTAGATAGCAATTGGATCTTCTAAATGATTTTGGTTTATTTGAACTGCAGGTACTACATCCGCTTTAAAACTCGATGTTCTTACTTCGATGCATTTATCCTTTCTAGTTACCGTCCAAGTGTATAGTCTTTGATTTCTGAGTTTGTGCTCAATTTCTGTAAAAATAGCATCCCACGATATCGAAGATGGAAACCTAACTTGGGAATGAACGCCACTATAAGTAGTCAATCTAACCGCAACAACATCAACATCATTGATGTCGGATATAGAAGTATCGTTTTTGTAAGATCCTTGAAGGAACGTGTGATGTGTATCACCAAGAATTTCTTGTATGTGATTTTGCAGATTTGAAACTTGAGTTCGCTTCGTATCAGAGATGCTGATAGTGTAACGGTTTGCTTTATGAGCAGGTATTTTGTGTGACATAGTTTAATAAAGATCGGCAGGCAATACGGCAACAACGACTCCTTGGATCTGACAGTTATCGGTTAATACAATCGGTTTATGTGTTTTGTTCGAAGACTTTGGTTTTAGAACAATCGCACCAGTCGCTCTTTCAAAGTACTTAAGGGTCGCTTCATCATTGATGAGGGCAACAACCTTATCTCCTGTCTCTGCAGTTTCTTGCTGTCGTACAAGTAGTAGGTCACCACTGTTGATACCTGCAAGATTCATCGAGTCACCCACTGCACGCAAGAGAAAATATGTAAAACCTTTTCTAGCCATCTCAGTTGAGACTGGAATGTAGTCTAGGATATTTTCCTCGGCAAGCATTGGAGTACCACACGTCACGGCACCTACGAGAGGTACATCAATCGTGTTGACTGAGTTATTGAGCTTCGGGGATGTTAAGACGAGACTTCGTCCGCTTCGTTTCACAAGTCCTGCTTTTTCTAGGCGATCGATTACTAGGCTGGCTGATCGGGGTGATTTACCGCCAGTAACATCATTGATCTCCTGTAGGGTAGGGCTTTTGCCATACGTGGTAATCTTGTTGCGGATAAGTGCAAGAGCCTTCTTGTCTTTGTCACTGAGATTATTTGTCATGGTATAAATAGTATAACAAATGCTATACAATCCAGCAAATAGTGATAGAATTGGGTCATCATGAGTAACGAACCAGAACAAGAAATTAAGGTAAAAATACCAGAAGGACTCCTTTCTCTTGCACAACTTCCTGATTTTTCTGCTATTCAAAAATCGCTTCAGCCTGTCTTTGAGATGCGAGAACGCATGCAGGGTATGGTCAAAGACCTACAGCCAGCTATTGATATGGCACTAGAAGCACACAAGCGATATCAAGAATTCAACGCACCACTCACTCGTGACGTAGTGATCCCGTATCATCGACCTGTCGAATACGACATTCTTGATGAGTTGCGAACTCTTAATGATAATCAGCAAGAGATTATTCAAAACCAACAAAAAATCCTAGCCCTTCGTGAAGATGGTGTCGACTGTCTACTCTTTGATACTGTAGATGGTTCACTCTCACGTGTACTCGCTGGAAAAAATTATTCATACGATATGACGAGCGACGGTAAACGGAAACAGCTGTTTGAAATACTGTTTCGAGCGAGGAAGTACGTAAAGACTGATGAGCTTAGAGCGGAACTAAAGTGTCCAAGTACTCAAGCGGTGTCAAAAATCGCACAGACTTTCAATGACTATGCCGATAACACTCTTCGGCTTAATG
>DBNX01000014.1 GCA_002299465.1 Patescibacteria group bacterium UBA661 | reverse complement strand
AGATTTGCTACTCTAGTGCCTTTAGGAATTAAATACGCCGGCTTCTTTAAGCCGGCGGATTCTTTGTCTTGAAGCCAGTTAACAGTTAGCTGGCTGTGATGCGATCAACTTTCAGAGTATCAATTTTGTACACCGCCTTTAAAAGCTCTATAACTTTTCGGAAGATAAGTTCGAGATCAAAAGCTTTGCCAACCTCGATTTCAAAAGAGTAGAGCTCGATGTGAACTTCTTGGATACCATTAATTCGGTCAAGGTTTTCTACCAGTAGTCTACCGGACTCACCTAGTTCTTGTAAGTAAATATCAGAACTTCTCCGCAACGGCAACCAAAAACTTTGGCTGCTACTTTCAGAAAGTCGCCAGTTCGCATGTATGATGCGACGCTCGTAACCGGCTACTGAGTAGTCTTTTATGAGAACCGTCTTATTCATCATCATCTCCTCAAGAACACGCCACAGAACATTCTGTAGTGCGTATTTTATATAACACTAGATTGTTTTTGTCAAAAAATTTGCCGGTAATTTTTTCAGGCAATCCTTAAACACCAAGCAATAAATAACTGACTCTACTTACTTCTGATTATAGTCAGCACTGCTTCTTTTTTAGCTTCCATTTGTTCTCTGGTGTTAGCTTCAAGATTAAGACGTAGCACGGGGTCGTTGGCGGATGGTCTTACGTTGCACCACCAGTCTGATGCTGTCAGCGTTAAGCCGTCTTGGCGAGTGGCTGACATCTCCGGAAAAGCTTTCTGTAATTCAGAATAAATTTGCTCGGCGGGTTTAAGTATGTGTGAATTAATCTCTCCGGAATGATGAAATTTTCTTACCTCAGCAACTAAAGCGCTGAGAGTTTTCTTTTCTTTTTTCATTAATTCCATAATCAAAAAAGCCGGTAGGGGACCACCTTCTGAAAAATAACTTTCTCGGAAAAAGAAATGTCCCGACAGTTCAATTCCAAAAACGGCATTTTCAGAACGCATTCTAGTTCGAATATTGGTATGACCAACTTTTTCGCGGATAATTTTGCTGCCCAGTCTCTCTACTTCAGTTACTAATGAATTAGAGGAACGCACGTCCGTGATAATCACCGCCTGCGGGTATTGTTCGAGTATCACACGGGCGATTAAAGCGCCGATGAGGTCACTCGGTACCGGAGTACCGGTTTCATCCACAAAACCGACTCGATCAGCATCACCGTCAAAAGCAATTCCCAAATCCGCCTTTTTACAAACCACTTCCTGACAGAGGGAATCCAGAGCCTCGTGTTTGATGGGGTTGGCTTCGTGGTTGGGGCAGGTGTGATCGTAATCAGCAAAAATTGTATGGACTGTTAAATCTGGAGCAAACGCCTTAAAGGTATCGATTTCTAGAATACCAATCATATTGGCGGGGTCGATGACAACACTTAAGTTGGCGCCACTGAGGTCGTGGCGAGCTTTGAAGCGTTTAATCCAGTCGGGTTGTAGGGCGTGAGTGGTAATGGTGCCGTGTGTACTCTCTTCCGAAAAAGTGTGGGTACCGACAATTTCCTTAATAATTTGCAAGATGTCTTTGGTGACTGGACGAGCATCTTCAACTGTAATTTTCAGCCCATTGTAGGCACTGGGCATATGTGAGGCGGTAATCATCACTGTCATATCAACCTCCGTACTACCACACATATAGTATGACATCGGAGTTGTACACAGACCAAGGTCAATGACATCGACACCGCTTTCTATAAAACCTTTTGTGAGTGCCGATTTTAGATTTTCCGCCGACGGCCTAATATCGTGTCCAATAGCCACTTGCTTTACCTTAAAATGCAAGGTGAGTGCTCTGGCGATCTTGTACACCTCATCGTCAGTAATTTCCTCTGGATATTTACCGCGAATGTCGAACTCTCTATAAATTGTATTGAGGTGAGTGAAGGTCATAATAAATTCGTGGATGTGAATTGATGCTGATTTTAAATACTAACGTTTGTTAGTATAACATTATGGAAAATCTTTCGTTAGCATTGCAAGTGATTCAAGCCATTAGTATTTCGCTCGGAGTTGGTTCGTCGACGCTGGCGGTTTTAAACTTTTTTAACGCTATTGCCGATGGCACGATTGAGCAAACGGAAAGGCGAATGATGGGGATGACTTACATCGTGCTTCGGGTCGCGATGGTGTTGATTTTAGTTTCAACTTTAGGTTTGCTGTCTATTCAATACGCCAGTGGGGAAATTCTCACCATCGACATCTTGGCGCAGCTGTTTTTGACTACGGTGCTTTTTGTTAACGCTTACTTAATGACTGTGCACTTAATGCCGAGTACGTTTGGTCCCGCTATTCAAGCTGGGACTTGGTATTTGTTAGGATTTGGTATGGCGTTAGCGGGGATTGGCTATGCGGTTTTTTCAGCAACCACATTTTTGTTAGTTTATATTAGTGTGTTGTTATTTGCCACCACGCTAATCAACGTTGTTATGCAACAACTTAAAAAGCGAAACACCGGAAAACAAACCACCTCGTAGTCTCGTTGCTACGATTTAGTTTTGTCGATTACTCCCGGCCAACGGTGGTAAATAATTGGTACTAAAAATAGAGTAATCACTACCGAGAACGACAGACCAAAAATAATGGCGGTAGCTAGGGGCACCCAGATCGGGTCTGAAGCTAAGAGTGGAATCATACCAATGATGGTGGTGAGTGAAGTGAGCAGGATGGCACGCAGGCGATGTACTGAAGCGTCAACGACAACAGCTGAGACAGACATTTCCGGTTGTTGGCGGCGGCGGGCATTCATCAGATCAATCAGTAAGATTGAATTGTTAACGATAATACCAGTGAGCGCGATGAAGCCCATAATTGATGGGAAGGAAAGAGAGCTGCCAGTAATCGCCAGCCCGTAAAGAATACCAATGAGCGAAAAGGGAAGAATTGAAAGTACGTATAAAGTGTAACGGAAGGAGTTAAATTGCAGCACTAAAACCGCCACCATAAGCACAATACCAACCACAAGAGCTAAGAATAATTCTAAGAAGGCCTGGTTTGATTCCTCTGCCTCACCACCCAAGGAGAAAGTTACACCGGGAGGTAGAGTATTTTGTTCGTCGAGTTTTGCTGTTAACTCCTCATTAATTTCTATAACGTTTCCACCCGGAGCCAAGTCTGCCGACACCGTGACGACACGCTTTAAGTCTTCGTGGCGGATAGTGTTGTTGGCTTCACGTAACGATGTTTCAACTACTGTTCCAAGCGGTACCGCTTGTCCGGTTCGGCTAGGTAATAAAATACTCTCTAACCCGTTTAAATCAGTGTGATTGATTGTTTCTAGTTGTGCCACACCAGTGTCAGTTAAATCGAGACGAACCTTAACTGGCACATCGTCAGTTAAGGTAGTAATCGTGGTGGCCTCAACCCCAAAGACCGCCGCCCGCAAGGATTGCGAGACAGTCCCGGCATCTAGACCAAGCAAGATGGCTTCCGCTTCGTTCAGGGCAAACAAGAATTCGGTATTATTCGCGGCAGCGCTAGTCGTTACGTTAATTACCGCGGTATTAGCTTCCAGCAAAGCCACGACCGTGTTGGCAGCAGCAGAAAGAGTATCAAGATCATCGCCGTACAAATTAACAGCGATGGGATTACCAACCGGTGGACCGCTGTTAGGCTCTGAGATGGTGATGTTGGCTCCGGGAATACGTGGTAATAAAGTTCTCAACTCAGCAATAAACTCAGTGCTAGTTAAAGGCCTCGGATCATGGAGATTGATTGTGAATGAAGCCAGTCGTTCGTTTTGACCACCGCCAGTGAAAGCGTTGCCAGCGCCGACAGTTACGGTGTAGGCCTCAATCATGTCGGTGCGTGGGTAAAGAACTTCTTCCACTTGGCGGACAGCAATGTCGGTGGTTTCTTTGCGTGAACCTTCGGCTAATTCAACATCAATAAAAATCATCGGCATATCGCTCTGCTCAAAAAACACCACCTTCACAAAACCAAACGGAATTAATGAAAGCGCGCTAAAGAATCCAGCCACAATGATTAACAAAAACCGACGTTCGAGAGAACGGTTGCCAACTACTTTGTTAAGCAGGGAACGATACCAGTTTTCAAGCCCAGTCATTACTTGGTGTTGTCTAGCTTCTAAGTTACTGGTGTTCGTCTTCAATAATTTAGACGAGAGTAAAGGTAAGATTGCCAGCGCTACAAAAATTGATGCCAACAGTATGGCGATTAAAGTAAAAGGAATGCCAGCAATAAATTGCCCCGTCACTCCAGAAACTACAAAGAGACCAACAAACATCGCGATGGTGGTGAGAGTTCCCGAAATAAGTGGCGTGCCATACATAGCCACTGCTTGGTGAGCCGCTTTGAAACGACTGAGGTTTGGGTTTTGACGAATTATTTTATTGATACCCTCCACCATGACAATGCCGGAGTCGACGAGAATGCCGATACCTAGAATCAAAGCGAAGAGGCTGATGAAGTTAAGGGTATTATCAGAAAAATATAAACCAATGAAGCCAATGGTAAAGCTAAGTGGTATGGCTAGTCCTGCCAGTAGACCTTCCCGCCAGCCAATGGTAAGAATGAGGGCCAGGATCACTAGCGTAACGGTGATGATTCCAGAATTAAGTAGATTAGTTAAGTCACTAGCTACTTGCTCGCCAGCATCGTAGACAACATGAGTGGCCAAGCCCGCTAATAACTGACCGTCCGCCGCAAGCTCCGCTACACGTTCGTTTACAGCATCAGTCACTCTGGTGATGTCACCACCACTTTGCTTAAAGACATTAACAGTGATGGCTGATTCCGAGGGCGCACCGTTGATACTAACTCGAGACAGGGAAGTGGCTTTAGCGAGACCGGCGGAAACAGTCGCTACATCGTAGACATAAATAGGTTGACCACCACGGACAGCAATCGGTATTTCTAGAATTGCTTCTTGGGTTGATAAAGATGATTCAAAAACAATGTTGTAGGAAATGTTATTGGTTACAATTTCGCCAATCGGGAAGGAAGTGTTGGCGGCTCGGATGCCATTTACGATGTCATTGATACTCAAATTGTGTCTAACCAGCGCCTCTTCTGAAACCATCACCGTCAATTCATTATCTTGAACGCCAGACACTTCAACGCGAGAGACACCAGTGATTTTTTCCAGTTCGTCAGTCAACTGTTTTGCTAAAACCGAAAATTCACTAGCAGTTAAATCACCACTGATGGCGATATTGAGGATTGGCTGATCAACAAAATTGACTTCGGTCACCGTCGGTTCTTCGGCGGCACTCGGCAGCTCGGTCTTAACGGTGTCTAAGCGGTCTTTCAAGTCTTGAATAGACTCTTCAAGATTAGCTTCCGCCGCAAATTCGACAGTAATCATCGAAACTCCGGCACTTGATACCGAGCTTATTTCGTTGACGTTTTCTAAAGTACCAGCCAAGCCACGTTCCAGCTCGTTGGTTACCAATCTTTCTACATCGCTAGCCGAAGCGCCAGGCAGCACTGTCGTGATGATGGCGACTGGTATCTCAACCGCCGGAGCGGATTCTTTAGGAATTACAATGGCTGAATACACCCCGAGTGCAATCAGGGACAAGATAAGCAAATAAGTGAAGCGATTTTGTTTAAGAAAAAAATCCCACATAGTTTATGGATTTATAACTTCAACTTCTGTGCCGGGGTTTTTGCCTCTGGCATCAACGACAAATGGCGTGTCTAAATCCAAACCTTGACTAATGGTGATGGTGTTACCGATAATCGCTCCTGTAACGACATCAATACGAGTGAGACGATTATTTTCTACGCCCAGCACGTAAGAATCAAGACCTTCAAATTTAACAGCGGCTAAGGGTAAACGAATGATAGTGTCAGCTGTTTCATTGGCTCTCGGTAAGGCAAAATTAAGACGCACCCGATCGCCGGCCTTAATCGGGGCGTCAGTTACCATTACCCGGACTTCAATTTTTCCAGAATCTTGGTCGACAGAAGGTGATATGGAGCTAATGGTGCCAGTAGCATTTTCTTCAACTCGCACCGAATCACCGATGTTAAGCTTTTCTACGTGTTGTCTGTTTACGTATGTCACCAATTCCAGAGCGGCTGGATTTATAACACTCGCCACTAAAGTCGACTGCGACACAAAATCACCAGCGCGGATATTTAGTTGATCAATTTGGCCACTGATGGGACTGCGAATGATGGTTTTGTTAAAATTGTTTTCTGCTGCGCGGAGGGTGCCAAGGGCTTGTTTAAGCTGAGCTTCAGCTAAAGACGCCTGAGCGGATTGCCCGCCAGCCACAATGCCAGAGCGTCTCACTGCTTCGGCGGCGTTGCGAAGCTCGGTCTTGGCTCCTTGCAGTCTATCTAGAGTGCTGAGTAAAGTGGCTCGGGCAGTAGTCAGTTCTTGAATTTGGCGACGAGTCTCGGCTTCGGTTTCGTTCTGATTAGAATCGCTAAAGATAGCGATAAAAGTTTCTGTCATTTTTAACACGTCACGAGTGTAGCTTTCGGCTTGAGTGAGGGCAGTTGTGAGGTCGTCTTCTTGAGAAAGAGTGCTGGCTGAGTTTTGCCAGTTCGGTAAGGATTGTTGGAGTTGGCGACGGGCAGTATTTAGCTCCATGGTGTAACCTCGACCACCAATACGCAGACCAACAATTTGTCCGTCCGGATTGCTAAAAAATTGGTCAAGGTTGGTTCTGACAATACCGTTTACTGTGTTGTAAGCGGTGGCGTGAGTAGAAATTGCCGTGTTTTTTACTCGGCTCAGATTGATATCAGCTTCGTTAAGAGTTACTTCTCCTTGCGCTGAATTAGCTTGTGCCGCCTCGTAGATTCCTTGAGCTTGAAGCAGAGCGGCTCTTTCGGCAGCGTTTTCTAGTTCAGCGATTACCGTACCAGCACTTACGGTTTCACCCAAGCGGACGGGAACCCGGACGACTCGACCGGTGGTTTCAGCTACCAGTTGCGCTTGTGAGGTAGACCGGGCGATTCCGATTAGTTGTAGAGTATCTTCAGTTTCGAGCGAAGCGGCAGTCGTCATTTCAACTAAAGGTAAGACTTCAGTTGGAATTTTTTCAGCATCATCGCCAGAACGAGTTAAGCCAACAATCACAATAATTACTAAAATGGCAAAAATAGCCCAGACGGTCTTTGCGCCGTACCAGCTGTACAAACGGTGGATGAAGTTTTTTATCATAAAGTATTTTGTTAGCATAGAATACAATATAATTTATATTTGTCCATAGTTAATTTTTTGATTACAGTGACAATATTTATGTTACAATTCTGAACACTATGTTAGGAAAATTGAAACAATACGCCATGAAAAAAGTACTGGCGTCACAAATGAAGAATGTACCACCAGAACAACAAGAAATGATTATGGGAATGGTGGAAAAAGACCCGGCGTTGTTTGAAAAAATTGCTAAAGAGATGCAGGAAGAATTAAAGAAAAACGGGAATAACCAAATGGCAGCCGCTATGAAAGTTTTACCAAAGTATCAACAACAAATACTTGGCGCGATGAGTCCCGAGATGAAAGAAAAGTTGGCTAAAATGAAACTCGGCGCTCAGGGCCAATTCAATCCAGATGGATCTATCAGGCAATAGTTTTTAGGGGCAGAGGTTGCTGGCGGCGGCTGAGTAATCAACAGTACGTATAAACAATTACGCTTAGAGTTGGTTATACTGTCCGTGTATGTCTAGTCCTAAAAAAATTTTACTTATTTGCGGTCACCCCGATAAAGATTCTTTCACGGGAACTGTTCTCGATCATTATCAAGTTGGTGCCGAAGACCTCGGGCACAGTGTGGTTAGGGTCAACCTTGGCGATCTGCAGTTTGATCCAATTCTGCGCAAGGGCTATAAAGAAATCCAGCAACTAGAACCAGACTTAGTAGAATTACAAAATCGCTTTCGGGAAGCCGATCATATTGTTATCGCTTATCCAAATTGGTGGTGTACGATGCCAGCCTTGCTCAAGGGTTTGTTTGACCGTTTTTGGCTGCCTGGTTTTGCTTTTAATTTCAATAAACAAACTAAAAAAATTGAAAAGCACTTAAGAGGGAAGACGGCACGGGTTATCGTTCTTTCCGGGACACATTCACCTTTTAGTACTTGGTGGCAGTTTGGTGATTTTACCAATGAAATTCAGTACGGAATTTTGGAGTTTGCTGGTATCCGCACGGCGGTCAGTACTTACGGACCATGTGAAAAAGTGGACGACGCGGTCAGGGTAAAATGGCTAAAAGAGGTGGAAAATCTAGGTAAAAAAGCTTTTTAAGGCTATTTTGCGGAGAAAAGTAGGTTTAAAAACGCGCCCCTCGTAATTTTGTGTTAAAAAACAACGCTATATTCACCCCTAAAAAATTGACTTTTTATATAAAATATGATACAATTAAAGTAGTAGGATTCTTGATCTTTTAACCTCATAGAAAGGAGACCAAAATGGTCATCAATCGTTTCCTCCCCTTCCTCCTCCTGGTTCTCTCCCTGCTATTCTTGCAGGGATGTGCGACCAATGCAGTACCGGGAGCGTTTCCTTCCCTCCTTTCCGGAACAGAAGTTTCGGAGGACGGAGGCACCCGCCCGGTCTGCTGGTCGGACACTGGTGCCAACCTGCGTGGTTTGGCTTCCAGTGTGTCCTATTCAACCACGTGCATCCGCACGTTTCAGTTGAATGACCAGGTCTGCACCCAACGCTTCACCATCTCACATCGAGTGGTGAATCGTCCGGGCAGTGTTGCCGACGGCATCGATACGCGTCGTCGTTACGACTCACCACGTTGCCGTCCAGCACCGCGGGCAACCACGCCGAATGTCGCCGCCACCGAGCAGCGCCGGCGTTGAGACAACCAAGGAGGAAGAACAAACGGCATCGCTTTAGCGATGCCGTTTTTAATTTCATAATATGCTATTATTCAGTTCGTATGGACTCAACCGCAATGTCAAATTGGTATAGTCAGTTGATTAAGCCTGAGTGGGCACCGCCGGGGTGGTTGTTTGGTCCAGTCTGGAGTGTTCTCTACATTCTCATTTTTATTTCTTTTAGCTATGTGTTTGTAAAAACTGTACGTGGACATTTTCCTTATTTAGTTGCCTTGCCTTTTATAATAAACCTAATCGCCAATCTCACTTTTACTCCAATTCAATTTGGCTTACAAAGTAACTTTTTAGCAGCTATAAATATTTTCGTAGTACTCTGTTCTTTAATTTGGGCTATGGTGGTGATTTATCCCTATGCTAAATGGGTTACTTACATTAACATCCCGTACCTGATTTGGGTTATTTTTGCTACAATCCTGCAATTCAATATCACTTACTTAAATTGGTAAATACTAATTTAAGTTATAAACCTCGCGCAATTTTCGTACGTGCTCTTCGTAGGTTTCTGTGCAGTAAAAGGCCCCGTCAGCGCCATGAAAATAAAACATACAATCAGTTTGGCGAGGATTAAGGGCGGCTACAATTGCTTCAATGGAAGGATTGGCAATCGCCGCTGGTGGCAAGCCGATTTCTTGATAGGTATTAAAAGGAGAGTCAATAAATTTATCAGCTGGTCTAACCAGTGGCCACCAGCGCGGTTCATAAGGCGAGCTTCCGCGCACATACTGAAGCGTAGCGTCAAGTTGTAAAGGCATTTCAATAAAAAGCCGATTCCAGATTATTCCAGATATGTACCGCATATCGGTAAAATCATAGGCTTCGCGTTCAATCAGTGAAGCAATAATTATTGCTTCCTCAAGCGGTACTATTTTTTCAAGAGTTTTATCATAACGTTCTAACACTTCCGTTTGAAACCTAGCAAAAACTTTTTCCGCCACGACAGCTGGAGTAGCCCGGCGTTCCACAACATATTTTCCAGGATAAAATTTACCCTCAGCCAAAACAGGAGATTTGTTGATAATTAAATCTGAAAATTCAGCCCTTTGCGCATCGTTCCAGCCCAGAATGTCACCAAAATTTTTGACCACCTCCTCGCGCCGTTCGCCTGGATAAATGACCAGGGTACGCGTCAGCGGTGAGGCGAGTTGTTGGATAAGTGGCCAAAGAGCCAACTCTGATTGAATTCGGTTGGCGAAGCGGCGTTGGCGTAGTTCTCTTGGATCCAAAGAGAGATATCTTTCTAAGTATAATTCGATGAAGGGGTTATCAGTGATGGTTTCTGTAGCGGGGTTTACACTTACCGGAAAGCGATTGGGTGTAAATGCTTGCTCAGTCAAAATCACATCAAGCATTTGGTGTCTTTCGGTTTTTTTTAGCGTGTGGTAAACAAAAAAACCTGAAACAACCAGCCCAAGACCGGCTAAAACTAGAAAAATTTTATAACTAGGAATTAAATTCATTTTAGATAATTTGCTAAACACACCTGATTGTACACGATTGTGACTAATTTGTGCTAGGATAGAAAAATAATGTGGTATAGAAGTTTAAAACGAGAGGCGCCAATTATCCTCTTTAAAACAGCCATAATTGTATCGGCCATAATTTTTACAATTACTTTTATAAGTTTTTATTACGAACAAGAAGAGGTTGTCATTAGTGATGGTCAGTGCAATATTGCTGTCTTTTCTCTAAATGGTTTTATCTTACCTTTTATGGACTTTGCTTCGTACGATTTGATTGTTACGCCAGCCGATGTTCGTGACTTTTTTGCTCGAGCGGAAGCAGATCCTTTAATTCATGGTGTTCTAATTGAAGTCAATTCACCAGGAGGTACTCCGGTGGCCTCTGAGCAGGTTGCGGAAATAATAAATACCAGTAACTTACCAACCGTTAGTCTGATTGGTGATTTAGGAACTTCGGGCGGGTATTTAGCGGCAGCAGCAGCGGATCGGGTAGTAGCTTCCGCAATGTCTGATGTCGGTAGTATTGGTGTGACTATGTCCTATCTGGAAGAATCTATTAAAAACTATGAGGAAGGAATAACTTTTGTGCCGCTAGCCTCTGGGGAATTTAAAGATGCCGGGAATCCAAACAAACCATTAACACCAGAAGAACGGTTGCGTTTTGAAGCTGATTTACAAATTGTCCACAATGAATTTGTGGGATCAATTGCTCGATTAAGAAATATGCCGGTGGCTGAGGTTGAGCTGTTGGCTGACGGATCAACTATGCCCGGCGTGCAGGCTTTAGAAAAAGGATTAGTGGATAGCATTGGTGGTAGACAAGTGGCGGCTGAAGAGTTTTCAAATAAGTTAGGTATCGACAAATCAGCGATTGTCTTTTGTGAATATGAACCGCCTTTCTTCTTTTACTAAAACGAGGATTTGATTCAAAGAGCCAAAAATGATTCTTGGGTGATCAAGGTTAGTCTTGGTTACTATAGTTACTATTTAATCCTCACTGAGACTGTCAATGGCCTCGATTAGTCTGAGTTGTTTTGTTAATTCACGATGATTAGCGATGCGTTCATCTGCTAGCTTTAACATATCTTGCTGGCAGGATAAGGCTTCCAGCGCGATTAAAGAAAAATTATTTTCTGATTTTTTGGTTGTTTCTTCTTCAATTACAACGTCGTCTATTTCCGGTGAAGTAATAAACTTATGCAATTGCTCGATAAGTTGTGAGGTCGAGGCGATGTCGCTGCTTAGGTCATTGCGCATTGTAATAGTTTCGCTGTACCACTCGTCCCAATATTCAGCGTATGGACCATATTGACGATGAAAATCAGGCGGAGTATTAGCCAGGGTGGTGGTGATATATACTAATCTAACCTTGAGTCGATTCAGGTTTGTCTGACTCCTCAGTATTAATTTATGTACATTGGCATCCATACCTTTAATTTTAACATCATTATAAAAATAACCACCCCAAGTTAAGAACAACTTAGTTAAGTCAAAAATAAAAAACTGAGCTCGGGATTAAGCTCAGTTTGTAAGGTTGTTGGTGAAAGTTCAGGGTTCGAATCGTACTGCCGTCACGTGACCAGCCAGGGTGTCAACCAGTTCTTGGCACCGATTGTCGGGGATGCGGATACAGCCCCGAGAAAGGCGCTTGCCAAGGTCTGTCTCCCGAGCGTTGCCGTGGACACGTACGTAGCGGAGCATCGGGTGTGTCGAGTCAAAATTAATTTTCACTCGACAGTGACCCATGGCATTGCCAGGAGCAAATGGACCGTAACTGGCTCGGAAACGCCCCGGTTGATCTTCGTGCATTCGTCTGGTTGGTATCCAGGTAGGCCCCATTTCAGCCCGGCGCACAGTGCCTTGCACGGGTACCGGATAGAAGTTGCGACGCGGCAACACTACCGCCGTAGAAAAACGCTCGCTACCATCAGCCGAGACAATAACCAGTCTGGCTTCCGAAAAATCGACGGACAAAGTTTGTTCAGCGGCGAATAGTTTGGCTGGGAACAAGACACCAAAAAGGCAAAATGCTCCACAAAAGAAAGAACGAAAGCGACTGTGTTCCATGATAATAACCTCTAAACATGATTGAACACAACGTTATTTTAACACACTTTTGAGTGAAAATAAACCCACATAACAGCCAGCATTGGACTTTAATTATTTAAGGCAGTCTGTTACACTCGCTGAGAATTGTCTTCTCGCTAGACAGCAAAGTTATTACTCAACGTTAAATCATCATTGTATGTCGTTATCAGTCGGAATTGTGGGACTTCCTAACGTTGGTAAATCAACGCTTTTTACGGCGCTTACTAAACACGAGGTATTGATTGCTAATTATCCATTTGCCACCATTGATCCGGCGGTCGGAGTGGTGGCAGTGCCAGACAGCCGTTTAGAGACTTTGGCGCAAATTTCTAAGTCAAAAGCGGTGATACCCGCCATTATTGAATTTGTTGATATCGCGGGTTTGGTGGAGGGGGCTTCAGCCGGGGAAGGTCTGGGTAATAAGTTCCTCGCCAACATCCGCGAGACTGATATGATTCTTGAGGTCGTGCGCATCTTTGAAGATAGCGACATTCACCATGTGGTGGGAGAAATTGACCCACTGTCAGATATTGAGGTTATTAATTTGGAATTAGTGTTGGCTGATACAGAAACAGTAAACAAGCGTTTGGAGAATATTGAACGAGAAATAAAAAAAGGAAACAAAGAAATTGTTATAGAAAAAGATTTACTAACGAAACTTAAACTACACTTGGAAGCTGGAGGATTAGCGAATCGTTTAGCGCTCACAGCTGAAGAAAAAGCTATTATTAAGCCACTGCACTTACTGACAATGAAACCGTTTTTGTATGTCTGTAATAAAAAATCTGGGGCTTATAATTTAGACGAACAAAACACTGAGCGCTGGTTAAAACTTCTAGATTATTTTACTGCTACTAATTCGGAATATGTAATTGTTGATGCTGGTATGGAGCACGAGTTACGGGACTTGGCGGATACTGAAAAGAATGATTTTCGGCGTGAATACGGCGCCCAAGACAGTGGGGTAGAAGCACTAATTCGAGCTTGTTACCATCGCCTTGGTTTAATCAGTTATTTTACTACAGGTGAAAAAGAAACTCGAGCTTGGACGGTGCCCAGTGGTTCGACTGGGCCAAAAGCGGCAGCTGCTATCCACACTGATTTTGAGAAAAAATACATTCGCGCCCAAGTAGTTACTTTTGCCGATTTGGTAAAAGCTCAGTCCTTGGCCAAGGCGCGTGAGCTTGGTCAAGTTCGCACTGAAGGCAAAGAATACATTGTCCGTGATGGTGATGTGATTGAGTTTTTGGTTTAGTCTCTCTAACTGAGATTGCTGGGTGGATGCAGCGGCTTTAGTGGACTTGGTATATTTGGATTCCATTCGGCTTTAATTTCCCCGTGCTCTTTTTCGTAATCGCTAATTTGGTGTTTAAGATATTCGTTTAGCCTTTTTAAGTGTTGCGGAGTTAGGGCGTAAAAAGTCGCCTGTGCTCCTGAGGTTAATCCCATCACAAAATATTCAGGAGTAAAACCAACACTAATACTTTCGCAAAATAATTTTGGTGCATTTTTTAAATCATCGGATTTCATACTAGGTGATTATCGCATAAATTCGAGGCAGTGAGAAATTGATAGAGACTTACATTTATCAGAAAGCAATGTATAATAAATTTGCTATGGAAAATAACTCGGCTAAACAATTTGTCCTGCAATTAGGTGCGCTCAGTAGTCTTTATCTCTCAATTACATTTTTACTCGTACTACTTTTTGGTGTCATCAATCTGGCTTATCCAGATGTGGCTGATGGCTATTGGTCGCTAGAGAATGATGCTTCCAATGTCAGAATGGGGATTGCGATGGTGGTGGTTTTTTTTCCAGCTTATTTGGTACTGACGCGTCTTGTTAACAAAAATCGTCGTGCCGACGAAAAAAATAGCTATCTTAACATCACCAAATGGTTGGTTTATTTATCACTGTTGGTGGGCGGAATTGTGATGCTAATTGATTTGGTGGTTGTTATCCGCAGTTGGCTCGAAGGGGAATTGACGGTGCGGTTTATTCTAAAGGCATTAGCGGTATTGGTAATTGTGGGCGCTGCTTTCAATTATTACTTGCTTGATGTTAAGGGTTATTGGTTAAAAGAAGAAAAAAAGTCGATTATTTACGGCGTGGTAATGGCGATTATTGTCGCCGCTTCAGTTATGGTGGGGTTAAGTAAAATAGACGCTCCCAATGAAGTGCGTGACGCTCGTTTGGACCGGCAGCAAATAATGGATTTGCAAAATATTCAATACCAAATTGAGGCCTACTATATGCTCAATAACACCTTGCCCGAGCAGTTAAATGACTTAGAAAAGCCGGGTGTTCTAAATTTACCAACCCCGGACTCAGCACGCGGACCCTACACTTACGAACGCACTCAGAGTGGTTTTAACCTATGCGCCACCTTTGCCGAAGCTAGTAGTCAAAGTGAAATGGAATGGCGACCGTTCCCAGATGAGAAGTTTGTTAAAAACTCAAACGATTGGACACACGGGGCGGGGCGATACTGTTTTGAAAGAGTTTTGGTAAACGACTAAACAAACTTAAATACTCAAGACTAGCAAACAGCAATGGTAATTATGCATAAAAAATTTGACAGTACTGCCATCGAAAAAAAATGGCAAACTAAATGGCAGGAAAGTAAAATTTATAACGTGGGTGAAGTGATCACCAACAACCGGGAGTACGTGCTTGTCGAATGGCCGTATCCGTCTGGCAATCTTCATATCGGGCATTGGTACGCTTTTGCTGTGCCAGATATCTATGTTCGTTACCGGCGGATGAGTGGCGTAACGGTCTTGTACCCGATGGGTTTTGATGCTTTTGGTTTACCAGCGGAGAACGCCGCCATCAAACGCAGTCTCAGTCCTAAAAATTGGACAGACCAAAACATTTCTTATATGCGGGAGCAGCTCAACAGTATGGGTAATGCTTTCTCTTGGGATAAGACTTGTAACTCCACCGATCCAGAGTATTACAAATGGACGCAGTGGATGTTTACAGAGTTTTTTCGTAATAATATCGCTTATCGTGGTAAGGGGGTCGTTAATTGGTGCCCAGGTTGTAACACCGTGATTGCTAACGAACAGGTGTTGACGGATGGTACTTGTGAGCGTTCTGGCGACTTGATTGAAAAGCGAGAAATGCCACAGTGGATGCTAAGAATTACCCAGTACGCAGATCGTTTGATTGATGATTTGGAGACGCTAGATTGGCCAGAGCACATCAAAGAAGCCCAACGGCAGTGGATTGGTCGCTCTAGGGGTGCTGAGATTGACTTCACTCTTTCGACTGGAGAAAAAATTGCCGTTTTTACCACTCGCCCAGATACTTTGTTTGGAGCAACCTATTTGGTGCTTGCCCCTGAACATCCTTTAGTTGTCAAGAGTAAAAATCACATAAATAATTGGGCAGAAGTAAACGCTTATGTTGAGACAGTGCGTCAAAAAGACGAGCAAGAACGTCTTGACAATACCAAAGAAAAAACCGGGGTAAAAATAGCCGGCATTACTGCTCTCAATCCAGCCACTAACGAAAACATCCCCGTTTTTATTGCTGACTATGTTCTCGGTGCTTACGGCACGGGCGCTATTATGGCAGTGCCCGCCCACGACGAGCGAGACTATGCTTTTGCTAAGAAATTTTCTTTACCAGTAAAAGCCGTCGTGGCAAGTTCTGAAGCTTTACCAACGACAACAGCTGGACATTTAATCAACTCAGGCGAGTTTGACGGCTTGACTTCAGACGAAGCCAAAACAGCGATTGTGGCTAAAGTGGGAGGCAGGTTGTGCAACACTTACCGTCTCCGCGATTGGTCTATCGGTAGGCAACGTTACTGGGGGGTGCCGATTCCGATTGTTTATGACTCAACTGGTAAGCCGCACCCAGTGCCAAAAGAGCATTTGCCGTGGCTTCTTCCTGAAGATGTTGATCCGAAACCTACCGGTGAAGCCCCCCTCGCCAAAAGTACCGTCTTGAAAGAGCGCACCGAAGCAATCTTTGGCGCCGGTTGGACGCCGGAAGTTGAAACGATGGATACTTTTGTTGATTCGTCCTGGTACTTTATGCGTTATGTTGATAATCGCAATGATACGGAGTTGGCTAATTTGGAAATTCAAAAAAACTGGTTGCCGGTGGATCTTTATTTTGGTGGGGCTGAGCATACTACAATGCACCTTCTGTACTCGCGGTTTTGGCAAAAGGCACTGTTTGATCTTGGTTTAGCGGCCCATAGCGAACCCTACAAAAAACGCATCAACCGCGGTCTGATTCTCGGTCCTGATGGCAACAAAATGAGCAAAAGCAAAGGTAATGTCATAGACCCAGACGAACAAGTGCGTACCTTGGGGGCGGATACGGTCAAAATGTACCTGGCCTTTCTTGGTCCTTACGAAGGTTCTAATTATCCCTTTGACCTTTCTGGAATTGCTGGAATTAGACGCTTTTTGGAGAGAGTCTATGGTCTCTCGGAACATTTGGCAGAAACTGAGACGGAAGAAATTACTCGACAGCTCCATAAGACAATCGCTAAAGTTAGAACTGATATAGAATCATTTAAGTTTAATACCGCCATCAGTGCGTTTATGATTTTCCTTAATCAGGCGGAAAAAGCTGGTCTAACGAAAGAATCTTATCTGATTTTTCTAAGATTGTTAGCGCCATTTGCGCCACATCTAACCGAAGAGATTTGGTCGCAACTAGGCGAAGTTGACTCTATACACCAAGCCACCTACCCCCAAGCTAAAGCGCAGTGGCTAGAAGCAGATACGGTAGTAATTAGCGTACAGGTTAATGGTAAATTGCGCGGTACAATTACGCTACCAGTACAAGCTAAGGAGGCTGAGGCGATGGCGGCGGCGAGACAATCGGCGGATTTACAGAAATACTTCGCTAATCAAGAAATCACAAAAGTAATTTTTGTGCCGAAAAAAATCCTAAGCATTATTACTACCCAGTTACCGATTTGACCACATTAAATCCTTATGTTATAAATCTAGGACGCATTGAGGATTCCTTAGTGGAAATAACTTCTTATGATTACTTTTAAACCTAAACAAATTACAAAAACCCTGCTGGCAGTTTTACCAGAACGAGCTCGTGATGTTCTCGAAAAACGTTACGGACTAGGCAAGGATGGCGAAACTCTTACTCTTGAAGCGATTGGACAGACTTACGGCATTACGCGCGAACGGGTTCGTCAGATTGAAAACTATGGCATTCAGTCCATTCAAAAATCTGATGAGTACAAAAAACACTTTGAATTATTTGTCGAAATACAAAAACTCATCGACCAACTAGGTGGTGGTTTGGTAGCTGAACATGTCTTTCTGGATGAGATGACTAACGATCCCGTGGTACGCAATCATCTCTATTTCTTATTAGTCGTGGGCGATTCATTTTATCGCGGTAAGGAAAACCCACACTACAGTCACCGTTGGTTTACAGAACGCAAAATTGCTGAGGCTGTCGAAACTGCCCTAGTTAAGGTACATAGTAGTTTAGATCGTGACGAATTAATTAGCGAGCAAGAAATTCTTAATCGTTTCCGCTCTCAGTTGGCAGAAATTGCTGACAAGCACAACGAAGATGTTCTAAAACGCTGGTTGTTAATTTCTAAACAAATTGGCTGTAATCCACTCGGTGATTGGGGACCGGCTGACAGTCCAAATGTTCGGGTTAAAGGCGTGCGTGATTATGCTTACTTGGCCGTCAAGCGCCATGGTTCACCGATGCATTTTCGAGAGGTGTCGGAAGCTATCCAAAAATTATTTGGTCACAAAGCACACGTAGCCACTACTCATAACGAACTCATCAAAGACAAACGTTTTGTTCTGGTTGGTCGTGGTCTTTATGCCCTAACCGAGTGGGGTTATAGTGCCGGCGTGGTGAAAGACGTCTTGCGCGACATTTTGGCTAAAGAAGGACCGCTCACGCGCGAGGAGATTATCGACAAGGTGCGCAAAGAACGCTACGTGAAAGACAACACTATCATCGTAAATCTGCAAGATCACAATTTATTCCGCCGACTAAGTAACGGGGCTTACACACTCGCTGAATAACAAGCGTCTCTTAGAGAAACCAAAAACCCACACACCACCTCACCAGATTCTCTGGTGAGGTGGTGTACAATATGGACAATGGGCGATTTACTGAAATTATTGGGCGGAGGATTGGCGGGGCCACTGTTTATTGTGGTTGGTTTATTGCTTTTCTATAAACTCTTAGCTCAATTTAATCTCAACCTTGAGCCGGTGGTGTCGGTGATGGTGGCGCTATCACCGATTTGGGTGCCGGTGGCATTGTTTTACATTCTTTATGAAAATTGGTTTTATTATGTGCGCTTAAAATTTGCCCACGCCCAAGGGCGCTCCACTTTACGAGTACACTTACCGCAAGAGGTCTTTAAATCACCCGAAGCGATGGAGGGTGTCTTAGCACAAATTCACAACACCAACGGTCCCGACAATTTAATGCAGTCTTGGCTCGATGGAAAATATCCGCTGTGGTATAGCTTTGAATTAGTGTCCATTGGTGGGGAAGTACGTTTTTATATAAATGTCCCAACCAAAAAAACTAAAAATGCTGTTGAAGCGCAGCTTTATGCTTTTTATCCAGGCATTGAGGTGACTGAGGAAATGCATGATTACACAGATGAAATCACTTGGGACACAGAAAAGTACGAGTATATGTCCTTTCATGTCGGTAAAAAGGAGGAGGAAATAATGCCTATTAAAACTTACATTGATTTTGGTTTGGATAAATTACCCAAAGAAGAAGAAAAATTTGAGCCCATGGCTGCTATGTTAGAACAACTCGGTAAAGCCAAACCCCACGAACGAATCTGGATACAGTTTCTTTGCTTACCACACTTTAAACGCAATTTTAAGAACGGTAATATTCACGAAACTGCCACTTGGGAAAAAGCCGCGCGGGCTAAGATTGATGAAATGTTAAAAAGAGACCAAAGACCCGACCCCGAAGAGCCAGCCGAACGAGCCCCACTTCTGACAGCTGGTGAACGTGATACCATCGCCGCAATTGAGCGTAATGTTAGTAAATACGCCTACGAGACAGCCATTCGTTGGATGTACATTGTCGAAAAAGGTAAGTTTGATGGCGACTTTATTTCACCCATGATTCGTTCTTTTTCTATGTACGATATGATTGGTCGTAATGGGGTGGGAGTGAGATGGCGAACTGACTTTGACTATAACTGGCTCCAAGATCGTTCCGGTAAAAGAAAACTAGCTCTCAAGAAACGTGAATTAAAAGATTACAAACTACGCAAATACACTTACGATTTGAAGACCAAAGTTGATTACCCAAAAGTGTTTTCGGTTGAAGAGTTAGCTACCATGTACCATATTCCCGGCAGCTCAATAGTAACACCCACTATGCCTCGCATAACTTCTACCCGCAAAGAAGCGCCATCTAATCTTCCCACCGGACGGTCAGTTAAGTTATAATTCTAAGCCGTGTCAGACTTCATTAAAGTAAACCCTGGATTTTCTAATCAAAAACCACCTTCTCGAAAGGGTTTGTGGTCGGCTGTAGTTGGTTTCTTGGTTTTAAGTACTGTTTTTAGCCTTGCGACAATTTATTTATTAAACACACCACCCGCTCATTTTCCAACCGATGTTAACCTGGTTGTAACCGAGGGGATGGGTGTAAAAGAAATCGCTGAGACATTGCGTAGTCAAGGTTATATTCATTCGGAATTTTTCTTTCTGGCAACAGTAATGATTCATTTTGATCCAACCGACATTAAAGCTGGTACTTACAGATTTAACATTCCGCTTTCACCGCGCGCTTTGGCCTATGAACTGGTAGCTGGAAACTCCAAGTATTCGTTAGTCCGCTTAACTCTTCCGGAAGGGGAGAGGGCCAGACAAATGGCGACTCGAGCGGCGGCGGTTTTGGATAATTTTTCGGCGGCGGAATTTGTCGCGATTGCCGAACCACACGAAGGTAGACTTTTTCCTGACACTTACTTAATACCCCCTGACTTTACCCCAGAACAATTACTAAATCTGCTAAAGACTACTTTTGAGGAGAGAATGCAACCGTTGGAATCAAAGTTTAACAACCACAAACTCACCAAAGCGGAAGTTATTACTTTGGCGTCTATCGTGGAAAGGGAAGCTAATACCCCCGAGTCGATGGCCTTAGTGTCGGGGATTTTACAGAATCGACTGGCTATCAATATGAAATTGCAAGCCGATGCATCCATTGAGTATGTTTTAGATAAACCGTTATCAGAATTAACTCCGGAAGATTTAAGAATTGACTCTCCCTACAACACCTACACTAATTTTGGCTTACCACCAACACCGATTGGCAATCCCGGTATGAAATCAATTCTCGCCGTCTTAGAGCCGCAACCATCCAATTATTATTTTTACATTACGGACGAGACCGGGACTTTTCACTACGCGCGCACTTTTGCTGAACATCGAGTTAATATCGAAAGGTACTTGCGTTAAAAGGGTCTGACTGCTAGCGTAAGAATATGAAAACTACACCTCGAGTACTGGTCGGCATGTCTGGCGGAGTTGATTCTTCAGTAGCCGCTTGGCGTCTAAAACAACGCGGTTATGAGGTGGTTGGGGTTTTTATTAAAGTCTGGCAGCCAGATTGGTTAAACTGCAACTGGGAACAAGAACGCCTCGATGCGATGCGCGTCGCGGCACATCTGGAAATACCATTCCTGACTTGTGACGCTGAAAAAACCTACAAAGATGCCGTGGCTAAATATTTTATTGATGGCTATCTAGCGGGTGAAACTCCTAATCCGGATGTGATGTGCAACAAGCACGTGAAGTTCGGGGTTTTTTTAGATTTTGCCAAAGATCATAATGCTGACTACATTGCCACTGGACACTACGCCCGCCGGATTGATTCTAACGAAAAACCCGAATTGCACAGAGGCATTGACCCGGGCAAGGATCAGAGTTATTTTTTGTGGTCTTTAACGGAAGAACAACTCAGCTATTCCTTGTTTCCAATTGGCGATAGTCTTAAAAATACCATCCGCACGGAAGCTTTAAACAACCAACTGCCCACTGCTCTAAAAAAAGATAGCCAGGGTGTTTGTTTTTTAGGGCAGGTGAATATTAAAGAATTTTTGTCTCACTATACTGAAATTGTCCCGGGAATGGTTTTATCAGAGGGAGGTGAAGTTATTGGCAAACACGAAGGGGCGCTTATTTATACCCCTGGACAAAGACACGGCTTTCAGATAAACACCAAAGACCCAGCTCGCACTCCGTATTATGTGGTAGCTAAAAATTTAGCACAAAACACGATTACAGTTAGTACCAAAAAACCAACCACCGCCGTGACCACCACTTTAGTTTTGACTGAGACAGTACTTCGCCACCCAATTACAGTCGGGCAACAATACGAAGCGCAGGTGCAATATCGACAGACACCATTTGTGGTAGAAGTTAAAAATTTGACTAGCGACGGACAACTTACTTTGCAGATTGCCACTCCGACCAACGTCATCGTGACTGGTCAATCTTGTGTATTATATCGGGGGTCACTGTGTGTGGGTGGTGGTATCATACAGTAATGTCTGTTCATATTACGAAAGCCGATGGTAGTGTTGAGTACTTTAAAATTGAAAAGCTGAGACGTTCCTTAAGACGCGCTGGAGCAGCACCGACTGAAGTTAATGAGATTGTCGATCAGATTATAGCTGAGTTGTACGACGGAATGCAGACACAAGAAATTTACCGCCGCGCTTTTATGCTTTTGCGGGAAAAGGAATTACCGACAGCCGCCCGTTATTCACTCCGCCGCGCCTTATTCAATATTGGACCGACTGGTTTTCCTTTTGAGTTATTACTGGGGCGACTTTTCACAGCCGAGGGCTATCAAGTCAGAACGGGAATTATCATTAATGGTAAATGTGCTGAACATGAGATTGATGTCGCGGCTTTTAAAGAAACTCACAGCTTTGTTGGTGAAGCCAAATTTCACGCTCGACCCGGAATAAAAACTGATTTACAAGTTTCTTTGTATTCCTACGCACGATTGTTAGATTTGCGAGACCGGCGAATTTGTGAGGATGACATTTGTTCGATTAAAGATTTTTGGCTAATAACTAACACCAAGTTCACTTCGGCTGCCGAACGCTACGGGGAATGTGTCGGACTGAATTTACTTAGCTGGGATTATCCAAAACACAATAATCTGCACGACCGTCTACAAAGATACCGCCTGTACCCAATCACTGTTTTGCAATCACTAACACACAGCCAAGCCAAGATATTAATCGATAACGGTATTATTGTCTGTCAAGATCTACTTGATAATCCGCAAATTCTTCGCCGCTTACATCTACAAACCAAGAAACACGAACGTATTATGAGCGAGGCAAATGAACTCATAAAAGGTCATAGCGCCTCTCATATGTGACCATTTGTCAATAGTGATAGCTAGATTTTACTATGGTAATATCCTGGTATTACCACAATTCAGCAATTCATTTTTAAGCACTTAATTTATGGCAGAACAAACACAAGACGGACAAAAAACAATTGTTTCATTTGTAGCAGGACTTCTTATTGGTGGTTTATTGGTTTGGGCTTTTTCTGGACCAGCTATCACAGAAACCCCAACCGAGACTGCCGAAGAAACCGCAACAGAAACCACTGAAGAAACCCCAGCTGAGACCGGGGCCGAAATCACTGCTCCAGTCACGGACACACCAGCTGATGCTCCAGCGCAGCCGGTATCATTACCAGTCGGTGAGGGTAGAATAGAAGTAGCCAATCAACCGGCCAGTGCTTCGATAGCCCTCACGGCTGCTACTTACCCGATTGCCGAAGGCTGGGTGGGTGTTCGTGAATACACTGATGGTCGATTGGGTTCGATTCTAGGGGTGGTTCGTTTTAGCGAAGCTCAAGGAATAGTACCAGCCAATATTATCTTGCAACGCTCTACCACGGCTGGTCGTCAATACGCGGTCGTGATTTTCTCAGAAAATGGTGACCGTGAGTTCAATTTGGCTAATGATGTCCAAATTGATCAGATTTTCGCCACCTTTACAGCTCAGTAAGCTCGCTTTAGCGATAAAAACAAAACCGGTCAAACGACCGGTTTTGTTTTTATTGTCTTTGCTTAGTGTTAGAATACTCAGTATGACAGAATATAAAAAATCTTATAACCCCAATCGTCATTCCGACTGGAACTACGGCGGTCCAAAATGGCGACTTTCTCGTTCCAAAATAGATTTATTTTTAGAGTGCCCGCGGTGTTTTTATCTTGATAACAAGTTAGGAACAAAACGTCCATCCTTTCCTGCTTTCAATCTCAATTTGGCTGTCGATCAGCTTTTCAAGAAAGAATTTGATGCTCACCGCGAGAAACAAACCCCACACCCGATTATGATCAAATACGGTGTGGCGGCAGTACCTTTTACTCATAAGGCAATTGATACTTGGCGAGACCCTTTTGTGGGAATTGAATATCTAGAACCCACAACTAAAATGATTATTTCGGGAGGGATTGACGATGTCTGGGTAACGGCTGAGAAAAATCTTATTGTCGTTGATTACAAATCAACCTCTAAAGACGGCACTATCGGCGAGTTATCTGACAGTCCCTGGGACCAGCAGTACAAACGCCAGCTCGGAGTTTACCGTTGGCTGTTTGAAAAAAATGATTTTAAGGTAGAAACCACTGGCTATCTAGTTTACGCCAACGCTAACAAAAATCTTGATGACTTTTCTGACCACCTTAGTTTTGAAACCACTCTCGTTAAGGTTGAGACTGATACCAGCTGGATAATTCCCACTAGCAAAGCCGTAAAAGACTGCCTAGAAGCAGAAACCATTCCGCCTGTCGGTAAGGATTGTGAATTTTGTCCTTACCGAGAAGCGTGTGGAAAAAAGCTCCAAATAATGCACCGAGCAAAAATTAGTGATGGAAAATAATGATTTTAAATTGTCGGTAAATAAGGTAGTGCGACTAATTCCGCCCGGCTCCACGCTTTCCTACAAAGCAGTGGCAACTCGGGCTGGCAATCCGCGCGCCGCGCGGGTGGTGGCTAGAATTATGAGTAAAAATTACGACCCGACAGTACCTTGTCATCGGGTAATTCGTAGCGATGGGTCACTCGGCGGCTATAATCGCGGTGGTACAAAGGGTAAAAGTCTAAAACTTCTGGCCGAGGGCTGGTTGCCGGTAAAGAAGGTAGCTTCAGCCAAAAAGTCCCGCCAAAAGCAAATCGGTAAGTAAGGCGAGTCTTGGTATCGTCCCCCATAAAATATTCTAGGGCTAGGATTTTACCAAGTTTTGATGTTAAACTATTACAGTATGTATTCTTATCGAGTCGAGCAAGCAATTCGGGCGGCGGCGGTTTTGCACAAAGATCAACTGCGTAAGGGCTCGATGCCTTTCCCGTACGTAACTCACTTAGTTGCCACAGCGTTCACCTTACTGGATTACACAGATGACGAAGACGTCATTGTGGCGGCTTTATTGCACGACACGATTGAAGACACAGACTACAGTTTAGAAGAATTACAAGAGGACTTTGGGGGGCGAGTGCGAGAAATAGTCGAAGCTCTCACTGAACCAAAAAGCTCTGCTGGAAATAAAATTACTTGGCGAGAAAAGAAAAATCTTTACGCCAAACAACTCAAACGCGGCCCCAAAGAAGCCGTGTTAGTAGCCGCTGCCGATAAAATGCACAATTTTCGCACGATGGTCGAGGATTATCGAGACTCTACCGAACGTTTTGTTAAGGACTTCGGGGCAAATTTTGATGAAAGATTGGAGGTTTATCAAAACATTGCCAATGTCATAAATAGCCGCCTGTCCGGGTCAATTCTCGCGGAGTTCAACCACGTTTTTGAGCAATACAAAGATTTTATTAACGAAACCAAACAAGCCGAAGAGACAAAATACCTTAGATAGAAAATCATGAAAAATACAAGCCAACCAGTTTCAGTCAGCCCTTTTCTGAATTACCAAACAAAATTAAACCTACCACCTTTGCCAAATTACCCGGTGACCTGGGATTTAGCGAAACTTTATTATAAAAACCTCAACGACAAAAATCTTTTAGCTGATGTCGCTTACGCTGAACAAGCTTATAAAAGTTTTAACAAAAAGTGGCGGAAGGCGTCTTTGGCTGCTGATTTTAACTTGCTAAAGAAGGCACTAGGCGAATACGAAAATTTGTTGGGTGAACCCAGAATCAGTAAACCCCTGCGTTATTTGTCTTTGCGCTTAAAAATTAACGTCAACGATAGTGCGGCAGAGAAATTACTAGCCACCATCCGCCAACGTCTGCGGATTGCTTCGGACCAAGTTATTTTTTTTCCACTCGAATTAGGTAAATTCAAGACGGAAACCAAACGCCAGTTGTTGAAAGATCCCAACTTTTCACACTACCATTATTTTCTGAAAACACTTTTTGCGGGAGCGACTCATCATCTCAGTGAACCCGAAGAAAAAATCATCCGCTTAAAAAGCGTACCTGCCACCGGGCTGTGGCAGGATATGACTGAAAAAATGATTAGCACAGCCACTGTTGATTGGAAAGATACTGCGGTAGCTATTCCAACTGCTTTGGGGACCCTGGAGACTATCCCCAACTCAGAAAAACCACTACTTTGGGATAAAATTATCGAAAAAATTGATACTTTCGGCATCCCCGCCGAACATGAGTTTAATGCCATCATCGCTGACGTACGAGCGGAGGATACACTACGTGGCTACAAAAAACCCTACAGCGCGACGGCCCTTAGTTATGAACACACTGAGACGAGCATTGAGGCCTTAGTCCAGGCTATTACCAGTAAAGGATTTGTGCTTAGCCAAAAGTTTTACAAATTGAAGGCCAAATACCACGGCGTAAAACAGTTACCATACCCAAACAAATACGATGCTTTGGGTGTTAGTCCGACAATTTCCTTTGCTGAGGCAGTGACTATCTGTCGTGATGTGTTTTATGATGTAAATAATGATTACGGAAAGTTGTTCGATACTATGCTAGAGCGTGGTCAGATTGACGTTTATCCACGCGCTGGTAAACAGGGTGGGGCGTTTATGTCGGACGAAACTGGTCATCCCATCCAGGTAATGTTAAACCATACTGACACCCTAAGCGGTCTTGAAACTCTAGCTCACGAAATGGGACACGCTATCCACGCCAAGCAATCAGCTACACAAAGTCCTTTTTACGATGGTCATTCGATTGTCACGGCCGAGACAGCTAGTACTTTGTTTGAGTCATTGGTCTTTGCCGCCTTAGCTGAGCAAGCCGATGCAGAAACCAAACTGGCACTACTGCACTACCGCCTGACCCGTGACATTGCTACTATGCAACGACAGATCGCCTTTTTTAACTGCGAGTTAGAAATTCACCAAACCATTGCCCGCGACGGAGCAATGACACACGAAGAACTCAAGACCTGTATGTACAAACATCTTCGCTCCTATTTGGGTCCAGCGATTGCTGTGAAGCTGCTTGACGGCGCTTCTTACGTCTACGTGGGACATCTTCGTTATGGTTTCTATGTTTACTCTTACGCTTTTGGGCACTTAATGAGTTCCTTAATGGCGCAAGAGTTTGTTTCTGATAAATCCTACCGAAAACAAATTGACACCTTCCTCACCGCCGGAGCGTCTGATTCGGTAGTCAACATCTTTAAAAAGATCGGCATCGACACAACTAGAGCCGATACTTTTATCACGGCTCTGTCTAAGCATGAGCAGGATATAGAAAGCTTTGGTCGCTTAGTCACAAAACAGTTACGAGTAAAATAATCTAATTTTTATGGACATCTTAATGTGGGGAATAACACTGGGGGTGGTAGGAAAGCTACTAGTCATTTTGGCAGTCTTGCACATGCACCACTCGATTGTTAAGGAACACCGCATTGATCGTCTGGTGATTCTTAGTTACAAACAGGAACGGATTATTACCTTTGTCGGACTGCTCCTGCTTGTAGCGGGTTATTTTTTAGAAATGGCTTACTATAACCCCACATTATTTTTGTTCTTGACCAACTAACACTACCGCACTGGCTATAAATTCGTTAAAATCTATTTTTTTGGTATAGTGCCTTTAAATCATAAATTAATTCAATGCAATATGGGAGGAAACACGATTCGAGACAAATATCTTAATTTTATGGAAAGCCGGAAGCACGCAATTATTCCGTCCTCGGCTCTTGTGCCAGAAAATGACCCGACGACATTGTTTACTGGCAGCGGAATGCAACCACTAATACCGTATTTACTAGGTGAAAAACACCCCAAAGGGGTCCGTTTGGTAAACTCACAAAAGTGTTTTCGCGCCAATGATATTGAAGAAGTGGGGGATAATCGACACACCACATTTTTTGAAATGTTGGGTAATTGGTCACTCGGTGATTATTTTAAGCAGGAACAATTACGGTGGTTTTTTACTTTTTTAGTAGATGAGGTTGGTCTTGACCCCAATCGAATTTATGTGACAGTTTTTGCTGGGGATGAATCCCTCGGCATCCCACGCGATGAGGAGGCGGTAGCTATTTGGCAAGAGCTTTTTGCTGAACGTGGAATTGAAGCCAAGGCAGTGCATATCGGATCGGAAGCAGCTGGTTACGAAATTGGAATGCAAGGAGGTCGGATTTTTTATTACGATGCCACCAAAAATTGGTGGAGTCGCGCTGGCAAGCCGGCAGCTATGCCTAGCGGTGAGATTGGTGGACCAGACAGCGAAGTTTTTTACGATTTTGGTCCCACCTTCGCCACTCACCCCGTCTTTGCTGCCCAAGCCCCTCATCCTAACAGCGACTCTGGACAATTTCTTGAAATCGGCAACTCGGTTTTTATTGAATACATCAAAAACGAAGACGGTACTTTCTCAAAATTAGCCCAACGTAACGTTGATTTTGGTGGTGGCTTGGAGCGTATTGCCGCTGCCAAAAATGCTGATCCCGATATTTTTAAGGTAGATTTACTAGCTGACGTAGTCGCCCATATTTCACGCCTTTCTGGTAAAAATTACGAAGACGATTTAATTGCTTTTCGCGTTATCACGGACCACTTACGCGGAGCCGTGCTGTTAATTGGTGACGGGGTAAACCCGGGGAATACTGATCAGCCATACTTTGTTCGTCGCCTACTGCGGCGGGCGGTTCGGTATGCGGATCGCATCGCTGTGCCGGCAGGGCGTTTTGCGGAATTAGCCAAAAGCGTAATTGCCACCTACCAAAATCAGTATCCAAATCTAAAAGAACAAGAAACTCAGATTTTGCAGGCCATCAGTCAGGAAGAAGAGCAATTCCGCAAGACTCTCGCTAAAGGTTTCCGAGAATTTGAAAAAGAGTTTGATAAATACAACTTAACGGAAGATCTTAATCGGGGTGAATCAGCAAAAAAAGAAGTAGGCGAAAGTCGCGAGCTTGATTCGGAGGTGGTCTTTAAGTTTGTAACTACTTATGGGATTCCGATAGAAATTGTTGAAGAAATGGCACAGGAACGTAAACTAACGGTAAGTCGAGAGCAATTTAACTTAAAAATGCAAGCCCACAAAGACGCTTCTCGGATTGGGGCTGAACATAAATTTAAGGGTGGTTTGGCAGATAACTCAACTAGAGTAATTCAGTACCACACCGCTACCCATTTACTATTGGCAGGACTGCGTAAGGTTTTGGGTGAACACGTGCACCAGGCCGGCTCCAACATAACCGGCGAAAGGTCCCGCTATGATTTTACTCACCCTGACAAGCTTACTCCCGAGCAAATAAATGAAGTTGAAAATTACGTTAATGAAGCCATCAAAAGCGGTGGGGTAGTCAGTATTGAAATTTTACCTAAGTCGGTGGCACAAGCTGATAAAACTATTGAAGCTAGTTTTTGGGACCGTTATCCAGACGAAGTTAAAGTTTACACGATGACCGGCTACAAGGGTGAAATTTTTTCCCGAGAACTTTGTGGCGGACCACATGTCGAACGCCTCGAAGAATTGCCAAGCACCTTTAAAATCAGTAAAGAAGAGTCCTCGGCCGCCGGCGTGAGACGAATCAAGGCCATTTTTACCGATTGATGCTATCCCCTAAATCTTAAAGTAAAAATCAATCCCGCCAAGACATTTTGCTATACTGGTTAGTATCATGTTATTTGCTAATCCAGGATCAAAAGTCAGATACGGGGTGCTGGTTGATATTGGCTCCGGCAGTGTTTTGGTAGCAATTATTAAAAGTGATCCACAATTAGCTTATCCTCAAATAATCTGGGTCGAGCGTGAGTTTGTACCACTTCGACACTCTGAATCCCTTACGGCTAGTGCTAAACACGTTATGGTGTCGCTTATGAACGCCTTAATGCGCTTGGACGGGGAGGGGATGAAGGCATTGGAAACACTTTCTAAATCTAGACAAGTTTTAGAAGTACAGATTACCATTGCCGCTCCTTGGTCATACACTGTTACCAAAGAAATCTCTTACAGTCACAGCAGTGATTTTACAGTCTCGCAAAAATTGGTGGATGAACTTTTGCGCACAGCTAATACTAAACTGTCTGAAGAAATTGCCAGTCAAGAAAAAATTCAACAACTCGGACTCTCGGTAGTCACAAAAACTACCATCGGTTTATTAGCTAACGGCTATGAAATTTCCGAACCTGCGGATCAGACAGCCAAAACTCTTAAGGTTATCCAAGCTAATGTTGTAGCCCAAGACTATTTAATAAAAACCGTGGCTGAGTCTCTTGAAAAAATTATGCCCCGAGCAACTGCTCGTTTGTACTCTTTTATGCTGGTTTATTATTCTGTGATACGCCAATTACAACCAGAACTAACTGAGTATTGCTTGGTTGACATAACCTACGAAGCCACTGAACTAGGGGTAATCAGAAACGGTATTCTACAACACACTACACATACGCCTTTTGGAGTTTTTTCCATCGCGCGAGAATTGGCAAATGTTTTGTCAGTCCCCTTAGAAGAGGCTTTTGGTTATTTACATACGCCCGATCCGATGGCGGCATTAGAAAAATATACGGCGGAGAAACGATCTGAGGTTAAGGAGATTTTTGACTCTTACGAGGCAAAATTAGTGGAATTATTCAAAGAAACGGGAGATTCTTTATCGATACCAAAGAAGATTTTTATTCACGGCAATCTGCGTAATGAGGAATTCTTTATGAAGCGAATAGATGACGCGGCGGAAAAGGCGACCCGATCTGATCACGCCACTTACCCGACTTCTTTTGAGCTTATTACCAAGTTTTACCCGGAGGAGTTAAGTGATAGACTACGGAAAAGCCAACAAGATACGGCTTTGTTAATCTCGGCTCAGTTTTTCCACACACCGGGGCAACATACGAAATTTGAGCACTACTAAAAAGCTATACTATAAATTACTATGACACAAAAATGGAACTTACAAGACATTCGACCAACCGAACCCAGACGTAAAAGAGATTTTTCTGCTAACCACACATTGAATACCAATCCAGAAACAGCAACCGTTAGGCCGAGTCGACCAGCTGCTCCCGAGGATCTTGATGTCAACACAATTGTAATAAAAAACGGCAACACAAAAAAGAAACTAAATGTCATAGTAGCCGTGGTAGGAATTGTCTTGTTTGTCGGTGGTATTTTTGGTGCTAGTTATTTTTTCTCAAAAACCACCCTTACCGTGTACCCGGAATTTACAGTTCCAACTGTAAATGCTGAATTTATTGCCTATCCCGAACAACGTGACGGACGTTTGTCTTACGAGATAATGACGCTCACTGAAGTCGGCGAGCGTCAAGTGGCTGCGACTGGGGAGAGGCACGTCGAGGAACAAGCCAGGGGTTACCTAGAGATAATTAAAACCACACCAGGCACGGAAAGGTTGATAAAAAACACCCGATTTAGAAGTCCGGATGGCTTAATCTTCAGAATCCAAGAATCCGTAGTCGTGCCCGGAGCCGTTCGTGATAACACCGGAACTCTGGTTCCAGGTACCATCCGGGCAGAAGTTTTTTCCGATGGTTTTGGTGAGGAATACAATTTACCAGCTGGCACCAGGTTTGACATTCCCGGTTTTCAAGAGAACAATTTAAATGAACTTTTTCGCTCTATCTATGCTGAAAACCGAGTCGCTTTTACTGGTGGCTACAAAGGATTGCGTTTTGAAATTGACGGAACTGAACTTTCCACTGCCCAGCAAGCCCTACAAGTAGAATTACGCGCTAGACTCTTAGCTAAAATTAACGAAGAAAAACCAGCTGACTTTATTGCTTTTCCCGGTGCCATTTCGATTACTTACAAATCTTTGCCAACTATTCAATTTGGCGAAAATCTAGTGACTATAAGAGAAGAAGCCACTCTTCAGCAACCGCTATTTAGAAAAAGTGATTTTGCTTCCTATTTAGCCAACGAAACAGTGCCCACTTACAACGACTTACCAGTCGAGATTACAAATATTCACGACCTTACTTTTGCTTATATGGATGCCAATTTAAGCGCTCGAGATCTGAGAAACGAAACTGCTTTAAACTTCACCATTTTGGGTAGACCACAAATTGTCTGGCAGTTTGACGCTGAGCAACTTAAAACTGATTTGGCAGGCAAACCTTTCACGGCGTTGGCAGTAGTGTTACCAGCCCATCCCGGAATTAGATCAGCCGCTGTGACAAGAAAACCTTTTTATTCTAGGTCATTTCCAGACAAGCCAGAAGAAATTATCGTCGAAACAAAAATAGAAGAATCGCCAGCACTTTAGACCTGTGTATTAAACACTTGACCATTCTCTGGCAGTCTGTTAAACTCAGCGTCGTTTAATGGATCAGAAAGACCAAGATGTTAAAGACGAGTTGACTTACGGCACCGTGGAGGAAGCTCTGCCTAATGCTCTTTTTCGTGTTATCATAGACGACACGAAAGAACTTAAAATCGCTTACTTAGCAGGTAAGATGCGGAAGTTTCGCATCCGAGTTTTAGTCGGCGATAAAGTTGGTATGGTTATGGATCCTTACGGTGGAAAAGCGCGAATTACGAAAAGACTTTAAAAAAAATATGAAAGTTAGATCATCAGTCAAAAAAATGAGCCCCGACGATGTTATTGTAAAACGTCGTGGTGTGGTTTTTGTTATAAATAAAAAAAAGCCAAGACATAAGCAACGTCAAGGTTAATATATTTTTATGAGAATTTCTGGTATAACGATTCCTGATGAAAAGCAAATGGCCTACGCCTTAACGGCGGTCTACGGCATTGGCTTATCTAGAGCCAAAACTCTTTTGGCTGAACTAAAAATTGATCCCACCATCAAACCCACCGAACTTTCCACCGAACAAGAGAATGCAATCCGCGAAAAAGTTGAGTCCTATAAAATTGAAGGGGACTTAAAACGTGAAATTTCAGCAAACATCAAGCGCTTAAAAGACATCCAATCCTACCGCGGCTCTCGGCACGCCAAGCGTCTTCCGGCGCGTGGTCAGCGTACTAAGACTAACGCTCGCACTCTTAAGGGAGTAAAGAAGACGATGGGTAGTGGTCGCCGTAAGTTAGAAAAGACTTAAAAAGTAGTTTTATTATTTATTAATTGTTACGTAAAGGCATATGGGTAAGAAACGTATCATAAAGAAGGGAGGTGGTTCAGACGTAGCGGGTACATCGCGCGCTCTTAACCGTATACCAAAGCGCAAATTAGCTAATGGTAAACTTAATATATTGGCAACTTTTAACAACACGATAGTGACGCTTTGCGATCCAAAAGGCAATGCTGTGATGAGCGCTTCGAGTGGCGCCTTAGGCTTTAAGGGTTCACGTAAAAGCACACCCTTTGCAGCTGCTAAAGTTGGTGAAATTATTGGTGAAAAAGCCCAACAAATGGGGATGAAAGAGGCTGAGGTTATTATTCGCGGAGTGGGCGCCGGACGAGAATCAGCTCTGCGTGGTTTTACTGGCAAAGGTATCGGTATCACAAATATTACAGATATGACACCAATACCGTTTAATGGAACGAAGCCCCCCAAGCCTCGTCGTGTCTAATTTATTTATATTATGAAAATCGGACCAAAATTTAAAATTGCGAAACGCTTAGGAGCAGCTATTTTCGAAAAAACGCAATCGCAAAAATTCGAAATATCCCAAGCTCGCGCTGGTAGAACCAGGCAACGCGGCGGTCAGTCTAGTGACTATAAGCGTCAATTTATAGAAAAGCAAAAAATGCGCTTCAGCTATGCCGTAACAGAAAAACAACTACGTCGCTACGTTAATGAAGCGATTGCTTCTGGACACCAACCTATTAACCACTTGATGGAGCGCTTGGAGTCTCGTCTGGATAACGTCGTCTATCGTCTTGATTTTGCTAAAACCCGACTCCAGGCCAGACAGATGGTTTCGCACGGTCACATTGTCGTAAACGGCAAACGCTTGAATATTCCATCACATAAAGTAACCGTAGGTGATGTGATTACGGTTAGAGAAGGGAGCAAGCCCTCCGCTCTATTTACAGCTTTTTCTGAACGAGCGGAACAATCTGTAGTGCCAACCTGGCTTAAGCTTGATGCAAAAAAGTTAACTGCTACTGTCGTCAGTATTCCGACTTACAATCCCTCAGAAACGCTATTTGATCCAGAACAGGTAATGGAGTTCTACAGTCGCTAGAGAACAAATTAGGTTATTAAAGTTTTTTAAGTACATCAATACTATGTTAGAGACCAACATTACCCTACCATCAAAGCCACGCGTTGTTTCTGAAGATGATTTTCACGGAGTTTTTGAAATAGACGGACTCTATCCCGGATATGGTCACACTCTAGGCAACTCACTACGCCGTATTATATTATCCTCTTTGCCAGGAGCGGCGATTACTCAAGTTAAAATTGAGGGAGCCGCACACGAGTTTAGTACTCTGGCTGGAGTGCGCGAGGATGTGATAACAATCTTGCTTAACCTCAAGCGTATTCGTCTGGCTCTCCACAGCGACGAACCAATTAGGATTTCTCTCAAAAAATCTGGTGTTGGAATTGTCACGGCTGCTGACATAATCGCACCCAGCCAAGTCCAAATATTAAATCCGGAACAACCAATTGCTGAGATTACCGCCAAATCGACTACTCTCGAGATGGAAATTCTAGTTGAAAAAGGACTAGGTTATGTACCACGCGAAGTACACCAACGCGACAAGGTAGAAATCGGCACCATTGCTATTGACGCAGTTTTTACACCAATCAGACGTGCTAATTATGAAGTGGAGAATATGCGCGTTGGGGATCGAACTGACTACAACCGCCTGCGGGTTTCCATCGAAACTGACGGCACGTTCACTCCGCGCGAAGCCCTAGAACAAGCTATTGCCATTATGATTCATCAGCTTAAAGCTGTAATTGGTTTTCAAGACAATTTTTCTTCAGCACCCGCCCCAGTAGCGGCTGAGGTAACCGACACTGCCACCGGTCCCAATCCAGATATTCTGAAGACTAGGATTGAAACTCTCGATGTTTCCGCTCGGACTCTACAAGCTTTAGAGGGAGCGAGTATCAGAACCGTCGGTGGACTTGTGCGAAAGAAAAAAGATGATATTCTAGCCCTCGATGGGATTGGACCAAAAGGTCTGGAAGAAATTGTAACTCTTCTTGAAAAAATGGACCTATCGCTCGCTGATTAATTAAAAACCTATGAGACACGCCAACAAAAATCGCACCCTCAGTCGTAGCGCCGGACAACGTACCGCACTTTTGCGTGGTCTTTCGGTCTCGCTAATTGAAACTGGTAAAATCACTACCACCGCTGCTAAGGCTAAAGAATTGCAACCGCGAATCGAACGTTTGGTAACTTTTGCTAAACGCAACACTATCGCTTCACGACGCCTAGTTGCTAGCCGACTCGGTGAACCAAAAGATGATGTGATTAAAAAACTTTTTACTGAAATCGCTCCTAAGTTCACAGAACGTAACGGTGGCTACACGCGAGTAATAAAAATGGGAAGAACGAAGTCTGGTCGAGATCTAGCAGTTATCGAATTTGTTGCGTAACTTATTTATTATGACTCAAATAATTACTACCAAAAATTACCAAATTGACGCTACCAACAAACGTTTGGGTAAAGTGGCAACTGAAGCGGCTGCAGTGTTGCTCGGTAAACACGCTACTGATTTTGCTCGCCACACGGTTGAAGACGTGACTGTCAGCATTAACAATGTGAGCAAGCTTGATATTTCAGAAAAGAAAAGAACTGAGATTTACCAGACCTACTCTGGCTACCCGGGGGGACGGAGGGTAGAAACTCTCGGTAGGTTGGCGACCCGTCGGGGTTATGCTGAAGTGGTTCGTCGGACAGTGGCTGGCATGCTTCCTAACAACAAGCTTAAAAAGCAATTACTCAAACAACTTGTTGTAACCGAATAAATTTATGACTACTGCAAAAATAACTAAATACACCGAGGGCATTGGTCGACGCAAGACCGCGACAGCTCGTGTCCGATTGACCCCAGCTAAAGAAACCGTTTTTACTGTAAATGGAAAAACTCTGGATGCTTACTTTAAGCACGCTGCCTTACAACAAAATCTGCAATCGGTACTCGAAACAAAAGATGCTGGCATTGAATGCTACGCGGTTTCAATAAAAGTTCTAGGCGGTGGTCTTTCTGCTCAATCAGATGCCATCAAGCTCGGAATTGCACGGGCTTTAGTCGCTGAAAAGGCCATTCGACGCACCCCACTTAAACGTGAGGGTCTTCTTAAGCGCGATCAGCGTTCAGTCGAGCGTAAGAAATTCGGCCTGCGCAAAGCACGCAAACGCCCCGCCTGGTCAAAGCGCTAGACTTAAAACAAGACTCCCCACGCGGAGTCTTGTTTTTTGTTGTTAGTGCTATTTTAGGCTGCCAAAGTCACATTTTTTGACAAGCAAATATTTTGTATTTATAATGATACTATGGTGAATAGAAATAATAACGAAGCAACGACTCAGGATGAAGTAGAAATCACCACTGAAAACGACATTTTACCCGATCCTGAAATAACAGAGATTGAAGAAAACCAACAAAACATTATTAGTTCACTGAAGAAAAAATTGAAAGATTTAGAAGCAGAAAAACGTTTGTTACAGGAAGACTTACAAAGAACTAAAGCTGATTTCCTTAATGCCAGAAAACGCCTCGATGAGGAACGCTTACGCGACCGGGAGCGGTTGACGTTCAAGCACATGGAACAGCTGATACCGCTTTGTGACAGTTTTGAATTAGCGATGGCAAACAAGGAAATTTGGGAAAAAGCTGATGCTAATTGGCGGAAGGGCATTGAGGGAATTTATGCACAATTAAACAGCATTATGACGCAGTACGGAGTAAAGAAAATAAATCCCGTTGGAGAAAAATTTGATCCCTACCAACACGAAGCCCTCTCCACAATTCCAGTTACAGACAAAGAGTTGCATGATAAAATTGTCACCATTATTCAACCCGGCTATGCCATCAAGAACAGTAATGATCAGCCCGAATCAATCAGACCAGCGCGAGTAGTGATTGGGGTCTTTGAACAAAATTAATTAACTAACACTTACAACAAATCATCTATGGCAAAAATTCTAGGTATTGATCTTGGTACTACCAACTCGGCAGTCGCCATCATTGAAGCAGGCGAACCGCGCATAATTGAAAATAGTGAAGGCAATCGCACCACGCCGTCAATTGTGGCGATTTCAAAAACCGGCGAACGTTTGGTTGGACAAATTGCTAAACGACAAGCGGTCACCAATCCCACCAACACCATTTATGGCATTAAACGCTTTATGGGACACACCTATGAAGAGGAGGCGGTCCAGAAAGACAAAGCGATTGTTCCGTATGAAGTTAAAAAAAGCGCTGACGGTGGTGCGGTGGTAGTGATGGGCGGAAAAGACTATCGTCCAGAAGAAGTTTCCGCGATGATTCTCTCTAAATTAAAAGCGGATGCGGAAGCCAAACTGGGTGAAAAAATAACCGAAGCAGTGATCACTGTACCCGCTTACTTTAACGATTCCCAACGCAAAGCTACGCAAGACGCTGGCAAAATCGCCGGTCTTGAAGTGAGGCGTATTATCAATGAACCCACTGCCGCCGCTCTAGCCTACGGTTTCAACAAGAAAAAAGAGGAAAAAATTGTCGTCTACGACTTTGGTGGCGGTACTTTTGACGTGACAGTACTAGAGGTGGGTGATGATGTGGTTGAGGTACAGTCAACTGATGGCGATGCTCATATGGGCGGTCGAGATATTGACCAAGAAATTGTTCGCTTTTTGATTGAAGAATTCCGTAAGTCAGAGGGTATTGATATCGGTAAGGATAAATTAGCTCTGCAACGGCTTGATGAAGCGGCGGAGAAAGCTAAACACGAGCTCTCCACCACCGCTGAGACGGAAGTCAATATTCCTTTCATCACTTCCGATGCTAATGGTCCTAAACACCTTCTAATCAAGCTCACACGTGCTAAATTAGAAGAATTAGCACATCGCTACGTTGATAAATCAATCGAAATCACCAAACGAGCTTTGTCCGCTTCGGGTCTCAAGAAAGAGGAGATTGACGAGATTATTTTAGTCGGTGGGCAAACCCGAATGCCGGCAATTCAGAACGCGGTCAAGGAACTCTTTGGCAAGGAACCAAACAAGACCATCAATCCCGATGAGGTGGTAGCACTCGGTGCTGCTATTCAAGCTGGTATCTTTCAAGGTGACGTGCAGGATATTACTTTAGTTGATGTGATTCCACTCTCGCTAGGCATTGAAACGATGGGTGGCGTAAACACTAAACTAATCGAAAAAAATACCCACATTCCAACCAAAAAACAGCAAGTCTTTTCAACTGCTGCCGACAACCAAACCTCGACCGAGATACACATCGTACAAGGTGAAAGACCAATGGCGACTGATAATAAATCACTTGGTAAATTTGTACTGGATGGGATTCCGCCTGCTCCTCGTGGCTTACCGCAAATCGAAGTTACTTTCGATGTCGATAGTAATGGTGTACTCAATGTTACTGCCAAAGACAAGACTACTGGTAAAGTACAGTCCATTCGCATCGAAGCCAGCTCTGGTCTGTCTGAAGCCGACATCGAGCGTATGAAAAAAGAAGCGGAAGAACACGCCTCTGAGGATGCTCTGAAAAAAGAATTGATCGAAACTAAAAACCAAGGCGAACAACTAATCTACAATGCCGAAAAATCACTAAAAGAACACGGTGATAAAGTACCAGCCGAAACAAAATCTGAGATTGAAACAAAAATTTCTGAGCTAAAAAACTCTTTTGCCACGGCGACTAAAGCTGAGATTGAAACCAAGACCGATGCTTTAGCTACCGCTCTACAAAAAATTGGCGAAATTATGCAAAAAGCTGCTACTACTGAAAAATCGGGTGAAAATACAGCCGAAAGGGAAGCCGAGGTGATAAAAGAAGACAACAAAGATACAAAATAGTCAACAACTTGCTCAAATAGCAAAAGGTGGCATAATCGACCCATTACTAGGTCTAAGCAAACGCTTCCATGAAGGATTACTATTCAATTCTTGGTCTCTCCCGGGGCGCTTCTAAAGAAGAGGTTAAAAAGGCGTTCCGTAAGCTGGCGGCTCAGTATCACCCCGATAAAAAGACGGGGGATGAGGCAAAATATAAAGAAATAACCGAGGCGTACGCTGTTTTGGGTGACGATAAGAAAAAAGCTGAATACGATAGCTACGGTCGGGCTTTTAGCGGTGGTGGAACGGGGGCTGGAGCGGCTGGTTTTAACTGGCAAGATTTTGCCGGCGGAGGGGGCTTTCAAAACGGAAACTTCGAATTCGACTTGAATGATATTTTTGAGAGTTTTGGTTTTGCTGGAGCGCGCTCTAGTCGTACAGCGCGCGGTCGGGATATCTCGATTGAAATCAATCTGGGTTTCAAAGAAGCAATTTTTGGAACCGAACGTAAGGTTCTGGTTACCAAAAATATGCTTTGTGAACAGTGTCAAGGATCCGGTGCTAAAGCCGGCGCTGGTCTTAGCAGCTGCGTCACTTGTGGCGGTAATGGTAAACTGCACGAAACGAGACAAAGTATCTTGGGTAGCTTTACTACTGTGCGAGAATGTAGTGTTTGTCAGGGTCGGGGTGAAGTACCAAAAGAACGTTGCGGGCACTGCGCCGGTACCGGCATTAGGCGTAATCAAGAAGAAATCACCTTCAAGATACCGCCGGGGATTGAAAATGGGGAAGTGATTAGAATGACCGGTAGAGGCGAGGCGATGCCACACGGACAACCCGGCGATCTCTACATAAAAGTTCAGGTGGAATCTCACCCCACCATAAAGCGCGACGGCTCTACTTTGCACGTCAATCTTCCCACCAAACTTTCCGATGCTTTGCTCGGTGGCGCTTATAACGTAGAAACTCTGGATGGTGTTATTGAAATAAAAATCCCAACCGGTGTAGCGCATGGGGAGATGCTACGCGTGAAAGGGAAGGGCGTACCCCTAGGCAACGGCACCCGTGGTGATTTACTCATAAAAATCAACATCGCTCTTCCGAAAAAGTTATCTAAAAAAGCAGAGAAGCTTATTGAGGAATTACGTCAAGAAGGGATTTAGTAGGAAACCAAAAACGCTACGCCTCAGGCGTAGCGTTTTTGGTTTCCTATATAACACTGGGTGTGAATTTCTCTAAGTCAATCCTTCTTAAGCGTGCGATATAATGAAACGATAATGGATATCGGCTTAATCCAGAATTTCATTTTTGAGTTCAGCATATTATTAACCACGGCAGCGGTGGGTTTGGTTTGGGCTTTTTTCGGTGGTCGACAGAGCTTAATAAACTTAATTTGTGCTGGCTATCTAGCACTTTTGCTTTTTAAGCTACAACCCTATCAATCCTTGGTTAACGAAAACACTTATTTGGCGATTGGCGGTTTTTTATTTTTGACCGTGCTTGGTTTTCTCTTTTTCCGCCGCGTGATGCCTTCAGAATACCTAGAAAATCGCTTTGAATCGTTCGGTAAAAAAATCCTACTGACTATCGCTTTCACTATTTTTGCTTTAGTCTTAATTATGAACTATTTACCTTTTTCTGATCTTCTCGGTACCCAGCCAGCTTTGCTTAGTTGGCTTAACAACCAGACTTTTAGTTTCTGGTATCTGCTAATACCGCTTGTCATTATGGCAGCTAACTGACTTACAGCCGTATTTTCTTTCCCCACATCGCTTGTTACTATTTACGCTAGAAACAGTTAACATTATAGACGTCAAACAAATGTTGTATTTTTTACTTTGACAATATATTTTTTATATGCTATAATGAAAAATATTTCCTAATATTATGTCAACCCAACAAAACACCGCCCGCTTTGGTCTACATTATATGCTCGATGGCTATGGTGCTGATCCTGATTTGTTAAAAGATATTCCGACTTTGCGTAACTTTCTCGAGAAAATACCGGTGGCGATGGGTATGCACACCATCTCTCAGCCAGTTGTGGTCGAGGTTGGTCCCAAGAATCAAAAAGACCCCGGTGGAGTTAGCGGTTTTGTATTAATCGCGGAAAGTCATATGAGCTTTCATACTTTCCCTAAGCGTGGTTTTATTACGATTGATGTGTACACCTGCCAAGATACTATCGATACTGAAAAATTGACTCAAGAGTTTGTTGCTGCTTTTAAGTTAACCGATTACGAACAGCAAGTTATCAATCGTGGCTTAAGCTATCCAGTAGAAAATATTTATAACTAATTATTTACCGTGCGAGTATTATTTATTTCTGGAGAACTTATTGGTTCAGCTGTCATTCACCAACTACTTAAAGAGGGACACGACGTGAAGCTGTATGTAGAACATCCTGATCGCAAAAATTGTCTGGCAGGCTTTGTTGAACAGGTCTCTAACTGGGAAAAAGAATTAGACTGGGTCGGTAAAGACGGTCTGATTGTTTTTGATGATGTTAACTTTGCTGATTTGCCAGACCGCCTACGACAAGCTGGGTACAGTGTTTTTGGTGGTAATGCCGCAAGTAACAAAATGGAATTGGATCGCCAGCACTTTCAACAGCTACTCGCTGACAGTGGTGTTAAAACCTTACCCTCGTATGATTTTGCAACCCCCGATGCGGCGGCTGATTTTGTCAAAAATAATCCTGATTATTGGGTGTTAAAACAAAATACCCACATCAGTGCCCTTAACTATGTTGGACAAAGAAGTAACGGAACTGACATTCTTGATATGCTCCAATATTATAAAAAAGAAAACATCACTAGTGTCCATTTACAAAAAAGAGTGGTGGGAGTAGAAATTGGGGTAGCTCGTTATTTTAACGGCGAACATTGGGTAGGTCCAATTGAAATAAATCTTGAACACAAACGTTTTATGAATGGCGACATCGGTCCGCTCACGGCTGAAATGGGGACTTTGATGTGGTATGAAGATGACGAACAACAACCACTGTTTCAAGCTACTCTCGCCAAACTGACTGACCATTTAATAAAAATTGACTACAAGGGCGACATTGATATTGGCTGCATTGTTAATGCTGAAGGTGTCTGGCCGCTAGAAGCTACTACTCGTTTCGGTACTCCCGCCGCCGAACTCCAGTGTGAGTTACAAATTTCTCCTTGGGGTGAGGTGCTTAAAGCTATCGCTGATGGCAAACCTTACGACTTAAAATACTCTACTGATTACGGAATAGTTGTCTCCATTGCTCTACCGCCTTTTCCGTTTGCCCCTGATTTAGCCAGTGGGGCTCGCGTCACAACCTCAACCGGTGTCTCCCTTTTCTTTAGTGAGGATTTTAGCCCTGAAGATTTTTCTCATATTCATTTTGAGGAAATCGCCAAAGCTAAATTACCTGACGGTAAAGAACATTACTACCACGCCGGGCACCATGGTTACGCACTTTATGTGACCGGTAAAGGTAGTAGTGTTCAAGCTGCCCGCACTAGTGCCTATGCCCGAGTAAATAAAATATCTATACCAAATATGATGTACCGGACCGATATTGGGCTTAAATTTATAAATGAGGAGCAAGAAAAATTACGTCAGTGGGGATGGATTCGTTGATGTTCCCTCATCGCTTCCGATAGTCAAAAATAAACTATCGCTCTCTAGTAAAAATCAATCGTTATTTTAGATTTACGCACACTAAGGTTTTTGACGATATATACAACCCCGCCTTAATTTAACCCAAAATATTATCTTTTATGCTGTAAGATAGACACAGGAGTCATATTTTATTATGCAGCATTTTTTGCGAAACATTCTCGCGTATACGGTCATTCCGCTTTTAATTTTCACTATGGCGGCTTCTTACTACCGTTTTGTGGTACTCGATGATTATTTGGTATCTTACAAAATGGATTGTGACCCAACTGTCGCTAGTTGTTATTTGGGTTGCCAAGATCTTATTATTGCGGATATTTCTGATTGTCCAACCGCTGATGTTTTTTATTACACTAAAGTGGAGCGTTATGCGGCTGATTTAATAAAACTGTGCGGAGAAAATATCACCGCTTGTCCTTTTGCCAATACTTGTACCAATCAAGAAAGAAGCTGTTCAATCTCTTTCTGCGACCCGCAAAAAATTGGTAGTATTTGTGATCCGGTAGACCACCGGTCATCTGACACCGCCTCACTCCCACCCCAATCGCCTAAAACTACCACTAATTCCGAACTATGATTTGTTATCTATTTCCGGAACCCAGTTATTTTTTCTTCAGCCCCGACTTACCGGTAATCATTTACTATTCACACATTCCAGTTGCCATCATTGCTCTTTTGTTGGGATTATTCGTTTTCTGGAATGGTCCACGATTACTACTTAATCGTTTACTCTTGTTCATCACGCTCGGTTTCTCTTTGTGGACATTTATCAGTCTGATTGCTTGGACTAATGTCGATGCCGGTGTGATTTTATTTATTTGGCCATTATTCGCGATTCTACAAGCCCTAATTCCCATACTTAGCATTTATTTTATTTATGTATTTTTGTATAAAAAAGATATCAGTAATAAACTCAAAGTTTTTTTTACGATCTTGCTACTCCCTGTCTTATTGTTTGCCCACACTAATTTAAACTTGAGTGGATTTAACATTACACAGTGTAACCCATTTGAGTACGAGGGATTATTTTACAAAATATACTACACCGCCATTGGCGCAATAGCCCTAATCTGGATACCAGTGTTGATGATACGTGAATACTACCGCGCAACCCCCGATTTCAAGAAGCAAATTATGCTGATGGGCATAGGTATGGGATTCTTTTTACTGTCGTTCCTCTCATTGACTTTTGTCATAACTTACCTAACCAGCATCGGACTCCTCTATGACTCTCGCCTCGAAATCTACGGTCTCTTTGGTATGCTGGTCTTTGCCGTTTTCATCACGATACTAATCGTTAAGTTCAAAACTTTTAACGTCAATCTCTTTGCCTCACAGGCATTGATTATCGCTCTGGTTATCCTGATTGGCGCACAATTTGTTTTTACCGAAAACAAGACTGCAATCATTATCTTGTCTACTACCTTAGTGATGACTGGTGTAATTGGAATTTTTCTGACCCGAAGTATCCGACGAGAAATTCTACAGCGCGATGAACTCGCTAATTTAGCCAACAATCTAACCGAAGTAAACAAACGCCTAATGGCTATTGATAAACAAAAATCGGAGTTTGTTTCGATTGCCTCCCACCAACTCCGCAGCCCGCTCACTTCGATTGCTGGGTACGCTTCAATGATTCGTGAGGGTGACTATGGTGTGGTGCCAGCAAAACTAAGCGAACCCCTGGAAAGAATCGAAAGATCAGCCAGATTTATGGCGGAAAGTATTGAAGACTTCTTGAACGTTTCTCGAATTGAATCTGGTAATATGAAATATAATTTTACCGACTTTAATCTACATCAATTGACGGAGCATACTTGCGATGACTTACGTCCAGAAGCCTTGCACAATGGAGTCATCTTACTTTTCCGGAGCCGCCTAGAATCTTCCCAGGGTGTCATTAATGCAGATCAGGGTAAGATACAACAGATTTTGTTTAACCTAATTGGCAACGCCATCAAATACACGCCTAAGGGCTCAATTACTGTCCTAGTTAGAGACAACGGGAAGACGAAAAAAGTTTTTGTTGATATTTTAGACACTGGCATTGGTATGAACAAAGATACTCTTGATAACATTTTTCAAAAATTTAAACGCGGAGACTCAGCCAACACTGTTAATGTGAGGGGGACTGGGCTCGGTCTCTATGTAGCTCTCAAATTAGCTCAAGCGATGGGTGGAAATATCACCGCTCACTCGGACGGGGAAGGGCAAGGTTCTCGCTTTACCTTAGAACTACCGGTAGTTATGTAACTATTCATTAACTTGAATTTCTGCTAAAATCTAGATTATTTATGATTAAGAAACGCCTTTTGACCGGAATCCAATCATCAGGAACACTTCATATCGGCAATTATTTTGGGGCTCTAAAGCCTTTTAGAGATGTTTATCAGGATTATGATAGCTACTTGATGGTGGCTGATTTGCATGCCTTAACGACAGTGCGCGACGCTACAACACTGCGACAGAACATTCTGGACGTAGTAAAAGACTACTTAGCTGTTGGTGTGCATCCCCAAGAAGCCATTATCTTTAAACAATCAGACGTCCCAGAACACACAGAATTAGCTTGGATTTTTGAGTGCTTGGTCACGGTGCCTTTCCTGATGCAGGCCCATGCCTACAAAGACAAGGTAGCCAAAGGAATAGAAGCCACCGCCGGCTTGTTTAATTATCCGATGTTGATGGCGGCTGATATTCTTCTTTATGACGCGGAAGTTGTGCCAGTCGGTGAAGACCAAAGACAACACATTGAATACGCCCGCGAAGCCGCCAACAAATTCAATCTAGCGTACGGCGAAACTTTCACCGCTCCGCAAGAAGCCATTCTTAAGGGAGTCGGCGTGGTGCCAGGAACTAATGGTCAAAAGATGAGTAAAAGTTACCAAAACACGATACCGCTCTTTAGCAGTCGAGCGGAAATAGAAAAAGCGGTTATGAGCATCACCACAGACTCCAATGGGGAGCGTCCAGAAAATGTTTATGCCATCCACCGTCTACTGAAAAGCGAAGTCGAACTAGCCCCACTCTACGAAGCCAATCGCGGAAAATACAAAAATCTCAAAGAAGCCTTGATTGTAGATTTGGATGATTTTCTCGCTCCGCTGCGTACCGCTCGTGCTGAAATCACAGATGACGATGTCAAAAAAATTCTCAAAGACGGCACGGAGCGGGCTCGGGCTTACGCCAGAACAAAAATGGCAACGGTCAGAGAGAGAGTTGGTCTTTGTTTGTAATAAAGCTACAGACTATTTTGTAAGCGGATAAAATAGTCTAGTGGCAAAAACTCATCTGTCAAAAAATCCTTTGAAAAGCTTACCTCCCGGGAAAAGTTGCATTTTTTAGGATTTTCTAGTAGAATTGCCGGCACTATGGCAACAAAAACAGCTAAGAACGATGCCTTTGCGGTAATCGCCACAGGCGGTAAGCAATACGTGGTTTCAGTCGGCGATATTATTGAAGTTGAGCTTCTCGGTGAACATAAAGCTGGCGACATGATTGACTTCGATACCGTATTGATGACCGACGATGGTAAATCAGCAAAATTAGGCACCCCCTACACCGGCGGTAAGGTTAAGGCTACTTATCTAGGTGAAAAGAAAGGTCCTAAACTAACGATTGTGCGTTACAAAGCCAAAAGCAACCGCGACCGCCGTCTCGGACACAGACAGACTTACGCTCAAATCAAAATCGAAGCAATCAACTAAAAAATCGCCCACTCGGGCGATTTTTTACTACGATACTTTGCAGTATCTTCCCTTTGCTTAAGCCCTAAAAGTAGTTAGTGCTGGCCCGTGCGATTATTTAAGGCACTCTTGATGGTTTCTGGATCAGCGTACTCTAACTCGCTACCTGTCGATAGACCACGCCCGAGATAAGAAATGGTAAGCGGTTGGTCAGTCGGAATAACGTCTTTTAGAATTGACTCAATATAGCGCGCGGTATTTTCACCGTCTGGATTAACAGCGAAGCCCAAAATAACTTCTTGTAGCAAACCTTGCTTGGTTAAACTGCTTATTTGCGCCTTGAGTTTGCCAGCACGGACTTTCTGCTTGGCGTCTGGATTGGCTAAAAGTGAGACAGTGCCTCCTAACACAAAATAATAGCCATCATAAAGACGACTTCGTTCAATCGCGTCAATATCACTATCACGACTGACAACCAACATTTTGCCGCTGTCACGATTAGCGTCACTGCAAATCTGACACCGCCTTGTCTCTTGATTATTTTTTGCAAAAAAACGGTGGCAATGTTCGCATTCCGCCACAGAATCGGTTAGGGAAGTAATGAGAGATGCAATTTCTTTGGTCTCGGCTTCGGGTAAGGTTAAAATATGAAAAACAAAACGCCGGGCTTGACGCAAACCCACGCCGGGGAAACGTTCAAAGTGACTAACGAGTTTTTCAAGCGGTGACATAAAAAACTAAAAATCATCACTAGCTCCGGGTTCAGCTGCGTGGTGAGTGTCAAGATTAAGAAAACGAACGTGTTTACTGTCAAAGTACAATTCCGCCACCCCCACCGGTCCGTTGCGGTGTTTTTCAACCAATATCTCAGCAATGTTTGGTCTTTCTGACTCTTTGTTTATTTTATCTTCACGGTGGATAAACATAACCACGTCGGCGTCTTGTTCTATAGAGCCAGAATCGCGTAAGTCAGAGAGACGAGGTTTGCCGCCACGTTGTTCGACCGCACGAGAAAGCTGGGAAAGAGCAATCACTGGCACCTCCAAGTCACGAGCCATAATTTTTAAGGAACGAGAGATTTCTGTCACTTGTTGTACCATCGAATCACTGGCTTTGGTGGCAGTGGGGGACATTAGTTGTAAGTAATCGACGATGAGCAAATCCAGACCATGCTCATTTTTAAGGCGACGCGCGGCCGAACGCATTTTGAGAATGTTGTTGCCGGCTTGGTCATCGATATGTATTTTTGCTTCAGAAAGACGCGCCATCGCTTGTTGCACGGCCGCAAATTCGTGGTCATTACTTAATCTGCCAGTGCGCAGCTTCCACGAGTCCACTCCCGCTTCCGCCGCCAGCATTCTATCTACCAGTTGTTGGTCACTCATTTCTAGCGAAAAAATACCGACCGAAGCACCATATTTGAGAGCAGCGTTGCGTGCCACATCAAGTGCAAAAGTGGTTTTACCCATCGAGGGACGAGCCGCCAAAATCACTAAGTCAGATTTTTGAAAACCAGCCAACAAGTTATCGATAGCGGTAAAACCCGATTGTACGCCACGCGTTTCGTGTTGGTTGGCACTAAGGTACTCAAAACGCCCCCACGCCTCGGTTAACGAAGCGCCAATAGTCTTAAATTTTTGGGCGCTCGGAGATTGGGTGGCGTGAAAAATCTTTTTTTCGGCTTGGTCAAGTGCCTCATCAACACTCTCTGGGTCAGAATAGCCAATTTCAGCCACTTCCTCAGCGGCGTAAATAAGACTACGCAAAGCGAATTTGCCTTGGACCAATTCAGCATAGTAGTGAGCATTGCCAGCCGCTGGTACTGTCTCAATTAGTTCGGTGATGAGAGTGGCACCGCCCACTCGATCTAGATTGTTGTTGCCCCGGAGTTTTGAGACCAGAGTCACTACGTCAATCGGATCACCCTTAGAAAATATCTGCAAAAGTGCTTCAAAAATGAGCCGGTGTTTTTCAACAAAAAAACTTTCCGGGTAGACATTGGTGGCGATATCGTGCATCACGTCAGGTTTTAAGATAATCGCCCCGAGCAGAGCTCTTTCCGCGTCAATATTACGCGGTGGTGTGCGTAGAGAACGGTTGACGGTAGCTGATTCTGCCATAGTGGAGCTATTGTAGCACGTACCGACACTTGACGTTTTTTCCGCCAGAGTGTGGATTTTGTGAATAACTTCTAATCCAAGATTTTACTTAGTTTTGGTCCGTGCGGAGTGTCTTCTAGATTGTAACCCTTGATTTTAATAGCTTCGCGCAGAGTGTCAGCTTCGAACCAATTGTTGGCAATTCGGGCCGCCTCTCGTTTGTCTAGCAAAGTTTGAATGGCGGACGGAATTTCATCGGCAGTTACCGTTCCCAGCGCCTCTTGCCCCTCTGCTTTGGTGGCACTTAGCCCAACATCGAGAATACTGTCAAAAACCTTAATGGTGGCGCACTTGGTCGGATTGTCTAGATTGGTATCTTTGGTAATTTGCCAAAGCAAGGCAATCACCGCCGGTGTGTCTAAATCGTTAGCGAGATGACTGCGTAATTGCGCAACGTAGTTGGTTTCTGGAACACCGTCTACTTGTTGATATTCCTCATAGACAAGGCGACGCAAACGAAAGAGAGCTTGCTTCGCTGCCGCTAAAGCTTCCCAAGAAAAATTTACCGGCGAGCGGTAATGTGCAGTCAGTAACCAGTACCGATAATCTTCTCCAGTGAAACCTTGCTCAAACAGCTGACGTAGAGTGAAAGTGTTGCCAAGTGATTTGCTGACTTTGGTGTTGTTGATACTAAGAAAGGCATTATGAAGCCAGTACCGAGCAAAAGTCTTACCAGTAGCACACTCACATTGGGCAATTTCAGCGTTGTGATGAACTGGTATGTGATCTATGCCACCAGTATGAATATCGATAGTTTCACTAAGCGTAGCCATCGCCATCGCAGAGCATTCAATGTGCCAACCCGGAAAACCTTTACCCCAACGACTGTCCCAACCGAGAGTGCCTTTTTTCCAAACAGCAAAGTCAGCCGCTTGTCTTTTTTCAGTGTTAATTTCTACCCGTGCTCCGCTTTTTAATTCACTCAAGTTAATGTTTCCGAGTTTGCCGTAAGCCGGAAACTTGCTAATGTCAAAATAAACTCCGTCACTAGTTTCATAAGTATAGCCAGCCTCTTGTAGTGTCGCAATGAGTTTAATTTGTTCTGGAATATATTCACTCGCCCGCGCCCAAGTCGTGGGGGGAATAATGCGCAGAGCGGCAAAATCTTCTGTAAAGGCCCTAATGTAACGATCCGAGAGGTCGCGCATTGCCTCCAGTGTCACTGGCAACCCCTCACGCTTGAGACCTTTCATCATTTTGTCTTCACCGGCATCACCATCATCTGTGAGGTGCCCGAAGTCAGTAAAATTTATAGTGTGGGAAACAGCGTAGCCATGAAATTGCAGGGTGCGTTTTAAGATATCTGAAAAAACGTACGATCTAAGGTTTCCAATGTGGGCGTAATCGTAAACCGTTGGGCCACAACTGTACATTAAAACCACCCCGTCATTTTGAGCTTGAAAAATTTCTTTCTGGCCACCGCTGGTATTGTAGAGCTGGATAGGCAAGGTAGCGAAGGCGGTTTTCTCGGATCGAAAAAGATTACTAAACATATTTTTAGCATAACAAAATAATTTCTAAATAGACAGTACCCAGAGTGGCTTTGGTCAATGCTAAAGTTTGTGTCATAATGTCCAAATGACAGAAAATACACAGGGCACTTCTCAACTGCCCGAAGACAAAAAAACTTCCGCTTACAATAGCTCCTTAGGAATTGCCTTAGCTGTTTTGCTGGCGGTGGGAGCTTTTTTTACCGGAGCGCAAGCTCACACTATTCTAGAACCCACCGACAACACCGCCAGCATCTTCTCTATCTTCAGTCGTGAAGTCACTCCTGCCCCCGCTACACCAGTTGACCTTACAGAGTTTTGGGAAGTTTGGCATCTTCTGGAAGAGCGTTTTATCGTGGCTGGTCCCGAGGATGTTGTTACTCCTGAAGATAAACTGCGTGGGGCCATTCAAGGTATGGTAGGAGCTTATGGCGACCCCTACACAGTTTTTATGCCTCCAGCCGAAAGTCGCGCTTTTACTGAAGATGTGTCCGGTAATTTTAGTGGCATTGGTATGGAGGTGGGCAACCGAGACGGCGTAATCACGATAATTACACCACTTGTCGATACTCCGGCCGAACGAGCTGGTCTATTGGCGGGCGATAAAATAATCGAGATCGATGGAGAAATTACCAGAAATATGTCGATTGACGAGGCGGTACGGCGCATTCGTGGCGAAAAGGGAACAGCCGTCACTCTCGACATCTTACGCGAGGGAGAAATGGAATTACGTGAATTTACAGTAGTTAGAGATACGATTGTTATTCCAACAACCAAAACCGAACAACGCGGTGACGTCTTTATCATCAGCCTCTACAGTTTCAACGCCTTAGCTGAAGCTAAGATGCAAGAAGCTTTGCGCGAATATGTCAGATCAGATGCTACTAAGTTGATAATTGATTTGCGCGGTAATCCAGGCGGATACTTGCAGAGCGCCGTTTCTATCGCTAGTTTCTTTTTACCAACTGGTAAAGTAGTGGTACGCGAACGCCACAGTGAGCAAGGTGAGGAAAAGTTGTACCGTAGCCAAGGTCGAACGTTAGGCAGGGAAGCTCCTGAAAAAATAGTTGTGCTGGTAGACCGTGGTTCTGCTTCGGCCTCTGAGATTCTCGCCGGAGCACTCAGTGAGCACGACTACGCGACAGTTATCGGCACCAACACCTTTGGTAAAGGCTCGGTGCAAGAATTGATTAGCCTAGAAGACGGCTCATCACTCAAAGTCACCGTAACCCGCTGGCTTACACCAGACGGAAAGTCCATCTCAGACGGTGGTCTTGAGCCGGACATCATCATCAACCGCACACCCGAAGAGCGTCTTAGTGATATTGACCCGCAACTAGACGCGGCCCTCCGTTTCCTGGCGGGCGAAGCAGTGGTCAGTGAGGTGAATAGTAATTAAGCATATTGCCACGAGCTGATAACTTGTTATGATACTGAAGTTATTGGGTTGTTAGTAGCAAATGTCATAAAATAAACGAATGTTATGAAAGTAATTCTTCTCAGGGATGTTGCTAAAATTGGCAAACGCTATGAAGTCAAAGAAGTGCCTGACGGTTTTGCTTTGAATAAGTTAATTCCCCAAAAAGACGCTTTACCCGCCCTTCCGGCCAACATAAAGCGGGTGGAAGCCCTTAAGTCCGGTAAGGCCCAAGCCCAAGCTGATGTCGGGCAGTTGATAGCGGCAGTAATTGAGTCGTGTACAAAAGAACCTCTGGTTATAAATATGGAAGCCAACCAACAAGGTCATCTTTTCCAGTCCGTGCAAGCCACCACACTGACCACCGTTCTCGCTGAGCGCGGTTATGTGATTGAGACGGGTTACCTAAAATTTACTTCACCTATAAAAACAGTGGGGGAGCATAGTGTCTCCATAGCGGGTGGGGGTAAAACTGGCAGTTTAAGTATTAAAGTTTTAGCAAATAATCATTAGCATCTGTAAAAAACAGTATGAAGCAAAAAAGTTTAATAGCAGTGGGTGGAGTGATGGTGTTGTCATTGGGGTTAGTGGTTGGTTTGGCGTTTTGGCTGGGTGATGACACCACTCCGACCGTCACTGACAGCCAGCTAAACGAACAATTACCAGGTCCACTTTCACCCGAAGAATTATCCGCTTATCAAGTAGAAATGACAAATCCTAACAACCCTGTTGCCACTATGCTCACCAACCGCGGTGTGATTGAAATCGAATTATTCACAGACACCATGCCTATCACGGCTGGAAATTTTATCAAACTAGCTGAGGAGGGTTTTTATGATGGGATTAAATTCCACCGCGTGATTGAGGGTTTTATGATTCAATCTGGCGATCCCTATACCAGAACCGGTGAATATCTTAGATACGGCACAGGCGGTCCTGGCTACACCATCCCCGACGAACACGTTAGTGGAGAATACTTAACGAATGTACGCGGCACTATCGCCATGGCAAACCGCGGTCCCGAATCTGGTGGCAGCCAATTCTTTATAAACGTAGTTGATAACACCAATCTGGATTTTGATAAGGAGCCTCTGTCATCGAAACACCCAGTTTTTGGCAGAGTCTTGCGTGGTATGGATGTGGTGGACGCTATCGCTACCACCGAAACAAACGCTAATGATTTACCGGTTAATCCTGTAATTATTGAGTCCGTACTGATTACTCGACCCTAGCTCATTGCCGTTTAAAGAAAGGCAAAACAAAAACTCGATCTGCAAAGACCGAGTTTTTGTTTTTGGGCTAAATCGAATTGAGATTTAAGCAATGACGTCCACGGCTTTTTTGACGACTAGACTACCGTCAAAACGCTTTTTGCGTAGACTGCGGAATGAAACAGTGCCTGGTTGGGCGGCGTAAAGAGTGTGGTCTTTACCAACATTAACGCCCTTGCCCGCTTCAATTTTTGTACCACGTTGACGAACAATAATTTGACCAAGACCAACTTTTTCGCCGGCGGTTTTTTTGATGCCCAGATATTTAGGTTGCGAGTCACGCAGGTTTTTCGCGGTACCCGCGGCTTTTTTGGTTGCCATAGGATATAATGATTAACGATAGATTATGGTGCGATTATAATGTATATGAAAGAAAAATTCAAGTCCGCTCTCCAAAATGACCGAATTTTCTTCAGTGTTTTGATTATTTTTGTGGCAGCCATCTCCTTTTTGCTCGGTCGGCAGTCCGTCTCCTTAAATTCGGTTTTAAGTACAAATACCGAAACCGCCACGGTAATTTATCAAGAAAAGCAAGCAAACATCAATTTGACACCCACCCACGTACCACTCACCTCGACCGCCACTCCAGTCCAAGTAAGTGAAGTAACTGAACAAGACAGCCAAACCGTAGCGGTGGTGGCATCAAGAAACGGCACCCGGTATCATCTGCCCGAATGTCCAGGGGCAGCACGAATTAAGCCAGAAAATTTGCTTACTTTTCCCTCACGAGCAGCCGCTGAGGCGGCTGGTTATACCCCGGCCGTTAATTGCCCTGGCCTTAGATAGGGTAGAATAAACAGACATGCACCGTCTCCAGATATTATCTAAATCCGTCAGCCTATGGATCAGCTTGGGTATGAGTCACCACGCCGCGGCTTTCTCTTATTACGCCCCGTTCGCTTTGGTGCCACTCATTTTGATTTCTTTGGGTATCTCAAGTACATTTTTTGGCTTTGAATTTGTCAGGAATATGTTTATCAGTTGGGGAGCGATGTTTGGTCCCGATCTGACCTCTCTGATTAGCTATGCTGTGCAGAATCTTGATGTGCAAGTACATTCATACGACGTACCTATATTAGCGATTGCTTTTTTTTCAGTAACTGGTGTGGCAGCTATTAATGTCCTCGGTTACGGCTTTAGACACATCTGGAATATTCAAGAAAATGATTTAAAATCCTGGCTTTGGCAAACTTTCCGCTCGATATTTTTTATCGCCATCCTACAAATTTACGTTTTGGCGATCATTAGCATCGAAGGCGTTTGGGCGATGTTGGAATTAGAAAATCGGCTAGTGCCAGTCTTGATTTGGTTTTTTAGTATCTCTTTTTTCTTTTTCTTGCTCTACCGATTTTTAGTAGCTAAGGCACCGAGTATTAGCGGCTGTTTGGTAGGGGCTTTGACAGCAGGACTCTTATTCGTTTTTGCTAAAAACCTGGTCACTCTTTACCTAGCGACCAAACCCGCTCTTAATATTTTTGGTGCAGCCGGACTTATTTTGGTCCTTTTGGTATGGGTATACGTAATCGCCTCAGTGATTTACTACGGAGCTATCGTGGCTTCTGAATTTGAAAAACGGAAGGCAATGGCTAATATTTAATTATGATTGTAATCGATATTGAAGCAAGCGGAGTAGATTATCAGAAGTGTTCAATTATTGCGCTGGGAGCTTTAGAATATGAAATGCCTACCAACCGCTTTTACGGGGAATGTCGGATTTGGTCGGGGGCTCATATTCAGGAAGAAGCGACTGCCGTACACGGTATGGATGAGGCAACTATTACCGACCCCAATAAAGTTAGCGAAGCAGAGTTGGTCAGGTCTTTTCTCGAATGGTCTCAGCATATGGGCGACCGTACTCTGGCGGGACAAAACGTTTCGTTTGACCGTGATTTTCTGAAAGCGGCTTGTATCCGTGCTCATTTACCACAAGATTTTGCCCACCGCACGATAGACAGCCACACCCTGGCCTGGATGCATATCGTAAAAAGAGGGCTCTACCCACCCCTCGATGCGCAACATCGCCGCAGTGCCTTAAACTTAGACGCGATTTTGAATTATTGTGGTATTCCCGAAGAACCCGAGCCCCACAACGCTCTCACTGGGGCACTTTCACACGCGGAAGTAATTTCTCGTTTACTGCACGACCAAAAACTTCTCCCCGAATTTGCGCAGTATGACATTCCTTGGCAGACATAGAATGTTACAATGTACATATGCGTATGGTCAAAAAAATTTTCGGGTTAGATAAGGCTAAGTCAAAAAAATCTAGCCAGCAGTGTCGAGTGGTAACGGAATTACTGGACCCAGCCGGTCAAGACGGGGCAGTGCAATCGTGGCGAGTTTTTAGAATTATGTCTGAGTTTGTGCAGGGTTTTGAGTTGTTGCGAAATTACGGACTATCAGTTACTTTTTGGGGAAGTGCTCGACTTACTCCTGACGACCCTTACTACAAAGCCGCTGAGGAACTAGCTGCTAAATTAGCCAAAAAGGGTTTTGCTGTGATTTCCGGTGGCGGTCCAGGAATTATGGAAGCCTCTAACGTGGGTGCTTTTAAGGTGGGTGGACGGTCAGTGGGACTTAATATCGAATTACCGTTTGAACAAAAACTAAATCCCTACACGACAGAATCCATGAGTTTTAAGTATTTTTTTTCGCGTAAAGTAATGCTGACATTCGCTTCTGAGGCCTATGTCTACTTTCCTGGTGGCTACGGTACTCTGGATGAGTTCTTTGAGATTATTACCCTCATTCAAACCAAAAAAATTGAACGGATTCCGATTGTCTTGTATGGCTCGGAATTTTGGAACCCGTTGTTGCACTGGTTTGAAAAAGATCTTGTAAAAAAGTTTAAAACTATCAGCAAAGAAGACTTGGATTTCTTTGTGGTTGTAGATTCGGTTGAAGATGCTTACAAATATGTCTTAAAAAATGTTGACTGCAAGAATGTCCGACAGGTCTAAATATATAAAAATCTATGCACATTTCGTACTTTGATGACGCTCGACTCAAGGAACGTCAACTGATCCAAAACAAAAAATCCTTACAGGTTTACCGAACCGAAATACAAGAAGCTGAAAAACAGTTTAATTTAGAAGTACCAGAAGCATCTTTGTATTACGCAAAAGATTTAGCTTTACACCGCGCAGTGGAGACAGCTAGCCAGCGAGCTAAGCATATTAGGTTGGTAATTTTAGTGGGTATTGGCGGCTCTAGTCTTGGCGTGGAAGCTGTGCACGGCATTCTTTCCGATCACACCCGCGAGCTGTTCGTCTTGGATACGGTCGGAGTTGATACTTTTCGCTCTTTGGAAAAAACTCTAACCCGCTACAAACAAGTTAAGCAGATAGCAGTTTGTGTGGTTAGCAAATCTGGTAACACGACAGAAACCTTAGCCAACGCGGCGGTTTTGTTTTCAATTTTAGAAGGTAAGTACGGAAAATCTATTTACGACCAAAGTTACTTTATTGGTAACGCAGGGACTGAGTTTATGAAAACTGGCAAAAAACTAAACGCCACCACCGTGGCGATGCCAGAAATTATTGGCGGACGCTACTCGATTGCGACCGCTGTCGGACTTATTCCGCTCGCCTTACTAAATTACGATGTAGACGAATTTCTCTCTGGTTATTTAGACGTCCTCAACCCGACTCTGGAATCAGTAGTAGTTGATAGCGCCGCTCGGATTACTTGCTATCACCAACTCAGATATCCGCACTACACCTTTTTTGCCTTTGAACCACGCTTAGAAAAGCTCGGTCGCTGGTATCGACAATTATTTGCTGAAAGCTTAGGGAAGGCGGTAACCATCGAAAATAAGCCCGTACGCGAGGTGATGGTACCGACGATTGTAACGCCGGTGGAGCTCCACTCAGTCGGACAATTATTTTTAAGTGGTGTACCAAAAATGTATACGGATTTTGTGACTTTTGATGATGAAACACTGGATGTTATGATTCCTAAACAAACCAAAATAGCCGGCGCTCTTAAGGGTTATTCGATTCAAGAAGTAGCAACCGCCCTCTACGGTGGAGTAATCGCCGCTTACCAAGAGCTACAGCTACCACATCGCGCCACAATCTTTGAAGAAAATCTTACTTACTCGACCGGGCAATTTATGGCGATGCGACTACGTGAGGTAATGTACGTAGCAAAACTACTAAAACTAAATGCTTTTGACCAACCCAACGTAGAACTTTACAAAAATAAAACCAAGGAGATTTTATTCCTATGATCTACGTTGTTTTTGATGTTGGTGGCACGAAAATTAGAGTAGCGGTTAGCGATGATGGTAAAACCATCACACAAAAGATTTCTTTTAACACCCCAACTAATTATCAAGCTGGTCTTAAAAAAATGTCGGAAGGAATCGCTGAATTAGCAGCCGGTAAAAAAATAAAAGCCATAGCTGGTGGTATTCGGGGTTTGCTAATGGAGAATAAAACCGGCATCGCTAATGATGCCGTGCTTGGTAGTTGGGCTGGTAAACCGCTGACTAAAGATTTAACTGCTCAGTTTGGTGTACCAGTTTACTTAGAAAATGACACGGCCTTAGCGGGTTTAGGGGAAGCGGTTTTTGGGGCAGGGAAGGGGCTTGATATTGTTGCTTACCACACCATCAGCACCGGTGTGGGTGGGGTAAAGATCGAGCAAGGCAAACTAGATATTGCAACAGTTGGCTTTGAACCCGGTCACCAACTGCTTGATATAGACAGGACCATTTTAGGCGAAGACGTGACTCCAACCTTAGAAAACTTGGTGTCCGGTACAGCGGTGGAATCTCGTCTAGGAGTTAAGCCCTACGAAATCCCCCAAAGCGACGCTTTATGGGACGAGTTAGCGGAGTATTTAGCACAAGGATTGCGCAACACCATTCTGTACTGGTCGCCGGAGGTAATTATTCTCGGTGGTTCTATGATGGTGGGGGATCCAAAAATACCAATTGAAGCCACCAGAAAATACACCGTAGAAGCTCTCGATGGTTTTGTGGCTTGTCCTTTCATTACCACCGCCACCCTAAAAGATGACGCTGGTCTTTATGGAGCACTGGTTTATGCCAAACAACAGCAATGATTACTTAAATAAAAGCTCTCGGCAGTAAGTTTTTTTAAAGAAGCTAAAAATCAAATTTAGATAAGGTGTTAGAAAGACACAAAATGTGGTCACTTCTTACCTACCACCAGTCACCAATGAAATACGCCCCCAAGCCGGTGAAGACAATGGCTAACAGTTTCTGCTTCCAGCGACTACGCGCTGTCTCAGTCGCATAATTCGGTATAAACCACGCCAATACCAGACCAATAACGAACACAAATATGGGCTGGAAGGAATTCATCAGCAAGTTAAGAGCCACCGGAATGAGGACCACCATAAAAGAAGCTGCCATGTTACCAGTTATGTAGACTGACTCATTGAAAACGTTTAAACCTAAAATTGGTTTACTGTTTACTTTTAGTGCCTTTAGGAATGATTGGCGATAGCGACGCACAAATAAAAACAAAATAATACCAATAACAACCATCGAAAGACTTTCCCAGAAAAAGGAACGCCAAACGTTCTCTTCTAGGGCCACTTTTTTAAAGAGAGTAGACTCACCCGCCCAACACAAAGATGCAATCACCATATAACCCAGGGTCCGAAGTCGGATAGTAAGCTTCCCATCCTCGTCACTTGCTAACGTCATAATACAAGCACCAACAATGATGAGTGCCATGGCCACCCCCTGCATCAGAGTAATCATTTCTCCTAACACCAAATAGCCAAGAATCAGGCCGAGTACAGGCACCAACTGGTAAAAGATAATAACGACCGTGGGCTCATCGGCGTTGAGCGCCTGCAAGTAACACCACAACAAGATGAGATTCATCGCACCGACAACTGTCAGTATAGCTATATTAAACCAATCAGTTTGTAGTACCGTTGGATCAACAAAAAGCACCACTGGTATAGCAATAAAAGAGAGGAGGGAGGAGAAAATAATCAATGTACCAACCCCGCCTTCCTTGAAATAATTTTGAAGGAGAATTTTATCTACGTGGTTGGTAATCGCGTAGAGGAAGGGAGCCACCAACGCTCCAAAAAATAATAATAATGTCATACCGTTTAAGAAACCCTTAAATTAAAACACATAATTCAGCAAAATTATAGTTGTAGTAGTGTAATTGAGTACTGATAACAGCCAGCAAAAAATTGGACAAAAACATATTTTATGATATAGTCTAAATTAGCAAAACTGTCTTCCACCCTACACAGGAGAGTACCATGCTTTCTCAAGAAGAAAGAAACGCCCGTCAAAATTTCTATGCGGAAATCTTCGGGTTGGAACGTATTGAGGGCAGCTCGATCTTTAAAAACCACCTTTGGCCAGTTGAAGATTATGGCAAAAAGATTGAAGGATTAAGACAACGCGGCTTCGAAGACCTGCAGAAGATGATTGTCTCGATGCCTGCCATCCTTGGTCTCTCGTTTGAGAACATTGACGGGAAAATCGCCGGGTTGCGAGAGCGTGGGTTCGAAGACCCGCAGAAGCTGATCATTACGTCGCCTACCATCCTTGGCTACTCGTTTGAGAACATTGATGGGAAAATCGCCGGGTTGCGAGAGCGTGGGTTCAAAGACCCGCAGAAGCTGATCATTACGTCGCCTACCATTCTCGGCTACTCGTTTGAGAACATCGACGGGAAAATCGCCGGGTTGCGTGAGCGTGGCTTCAAAGACCCGCAGAAGCTGATCATTACGTCGCCTACCATTCTCGGCTACTCGTTTGAGAACATCGACGGGAAAATCGCTGGGTTGCGAGAGCGTGGGTTCAAAGACCTGCAGAAGCTGATCATTACGTCGCCTGCCATCCTCGGCTACTCGTTTGAGAACATTGATGGGAAAATCGCTGGGTTGCGAGAGCGTGGGTTCAAAGACCCGCAGAAGATGATTGTCTCGATGCCTCTTATCCTCAACTACTCGCTTGAGAACATCGACGGGAAAATCGCTGGGTTGCGTGAGCGTGGGTTCAAAGACCCACAGAAGCTGATCACTACGGCGCCGAACATCCTCGGCTACTCGTTTGAGAATATCGACAGGAAATTAAAGCTCTGTCGACAGCTAGAGGTAGAGGCTAATGAGTTCATTGCGTACTCGTTCACATTCATTGGTATGTCTCCCAAGCACTACATCCCAATTGCAAGAAAGTTTCGGTCTTTAGAGGAAAAGCCGACACCGAGAGCTGTTTACCGCATATACAGAAAAAAAGATTTCTGAGAGGTAACCCCGCCCACCGCCCCGAAAGTCGTCTCGACTTTCGGGGCGGCTTTTTTAGATATACTGACTGGTGTTAAAGCCGAAGATCGGAGGGTTGGGAGGTTTAAACTTATAAATCGAAATAAAAACTGACTTAGATTATAATATAGCTGAAAACAGCCCAAATTTATTTAGACATTACCACAAGCTATTGACTTATAGCTTAATATATGCTATAATATAAAAAATCCGCTATTTATGCTATGATTTTGCGGTTACCGACCTAAAAGCCGGTATTTATAAGATAAGACCAATGGCTTATTTTATCCAATGTAATACTTGCTGTTCTGGCTGCGACGTCGTTTTCGACCGTTGTCCCTGCAAGTACTGAGTTCGGTTATATAAGTTCGGCAGAAGTAGCACAAGAAAACCTGCCCGCTGCTACTATTTCAACCGAGCGAATAGTTCGTTCTTATTTCCGTGATATACCGATAATGATACACATTGCCCGTTGTGAATCGACTTTTCGACACACTCTCGCTGACGGTTCTGTCCTAAGGGGCAGAGTTGACAACGACGACACTGGCGTAATGCAGATCAATAAACGTTACCACGAGGAGACAGCACGTTCTATGAACCTCAATCTCTACGACATTTATCACAATATGGCCTACGCACGCTACCTTTACGAAACACAAGGGACGCGTCCGTGGAATGCTTCCGCCCCTTGCTGGAGCAACGCCTTAGCGATGAATAACTAAGTAAAAAGCACCCCTTTGGGTGCTTTTTACTTTATCAGGGACAATTACACAATGAGAAAAGTCCGCGAAACTTTTTTGTATAGTATAATCTAGAAATCTGACAACAAAATCTATGCGGTATTGGCTAATGAAAAGTGAACCTAGTGAATTTGGAATCGATGACTTAAAACGAGCCGGATTGTCATTATGGGATGGGGTGCGTAATTACCAAGTTCGCAATATGTTTCGTGACGAGATGAAAATCGGCGATCTGGCGTTATTTTACCACTCCAGTACCAAGAATGTCGGGGTGGTGGGGGAGATGGTGGTAGCAAAAGCAGCCGCACCAGACCCCACACAATTCATCCCTGGACACCAGTACTATGACGCCAAATCGACTCCAAACAACCCGCGGTGGCTTGGACCAACTATGCGTTATATTAATAAGTTTTCACAAATTGTTTCTTTGGAAACTTTAAAATCAGACCAGCGATTTTCGGATTTGCCGTTTATCAAAAAAGGGAACCGCTTATCGGTCATACCGATAACAAAAGCCCAGTACTACGCCATTGTTAAACTGGCTAGTAAAAACGTCCGTCTTGCTGGTCCCACGGCTACACGAACTAAAGTTTCCGAAACAAACCCATAAAGCTGTATGAAAATTGGTTTCTTTGATTCGGGGCTAGGGGGGTTGCTTATTCTAAAGGCGGTAACTAAGCAGTTGCCTCAGTACGATTATGAGTTTTATGGAGACACTGCTAATTTGCCTTTTGGTAACAAACCAGAGGAAGAGATATTCCGACTGACCAAAATTGGTGTCGAGCATTTGTTTGCCAAAGATTGTCTACTTGTCATTATTGCTTGCAATACGGCTTCAGCCGAAACCCTGCGCCGCCTACAAGACACCATTTTGCAAGGTGAATATGCTACGCGGCGTATTCTGGGGGTTATCATACCGACAGTTGAGGTGCTGGCGGATAAAGCACTGACACCAGTGATGTTGTTTGCCACTAAGCGAACAGTTGCTTCTGGTAAGTACCAGAGGGAATTAACAAAGTTAAACGCAGAGCTGTCTTTACTAAGCAAAGCATTGCCAGAAATTGTACCGTTAATTGAATCCGGGAACATCGCCCAGGCATTTGCTAATATCAGCGCCGAGACAAAGACGGCGCGAGACGCTGGAGCACGGGCTGTTATTCTAGGTTGCACCCATTACAGTCTACTCAAAGAACCAGTTCGAGAAATAATGGGGGACAGCGAAAGTGTATTTTCACAAGACGAAATTATACCAAACAAACTCCAACAATATCTTTACAGACACCCAGAATTAGAGGGGCAATTAACACGCCAAGCTACTCGGAATATTTATCTGACCAACGACAGACAGAATTATCTGGATATGGTTAGAGATTTTATTGGCACTTGATATGAATGGCAACGTCGCAAAAATTTTATAAGAGCCAGCCGCGGCTTAGGAGCGATACGAGTGGGAAAGGGGAGGCTTTAGCTTTAGGTAAATAATGTCGTAATGCTTAGTCATAGTAATAGATAGATGTCGCACAATATATCTTTTGCGACATAAGCTATACATCTAAAGTCGGCACTACACTACCGGAGTTGGGCTGGGTTAGTTATAGGGGTTGGGATCGGTACGCCTAATCTAGTATCCTGAGCCTTACAAGCTCTTGTAAGCTACGCTCCTGTTAAGTAACTCGGGCGTGCTCACAGCTAGTAAACCTCATTTAAAATTATTCCTACCAGCAGAGTTGCTACGGTTACTTTTTGTTTTAAAAAATCTGACAAACTAAATTTTTGTGGCTATTTTGGTTTTATCTGAGCACTTACAAAAATTGTTGTCTTGGGTACAAACCGGAACGTTAGCTGGTTCAGTGTCAAAAATTAACCTAATGCAAAAGCACACTAAAACGTCCAGCACCGACCTTGCCCCTATCACCCACCAACTCTACCCCCCCCCCTATGCAAAATATTGTGCGACATTAAAAAATAAAAAATTAGAGGTTACCTTAAATCATTTTAATAGTCTGACTTTATACAGACACAACTCTTTACATTTGCCGTTATTTCGATATTCTTTCTCTCTAGCTCTTTTGTTCTTTTTTGTTTCATTTCAAACTAGGAAGGTGCCACCATGTCTTCACGCCAATACTCTTTCTATGTGAAGCCTCTTAGTCCCAGCGCTAACGAGGCTATCGCCGAATGGTTTAATGATCAGGGTGATTCAGCGGCTACGCTAGAACACCTCAATATCACCGTTGCTGACAATCTGGTTGATGGCGTCTACGAAGTACCGTCACGGTTTGTGGCTGAGCTCAAGCGTTCTGACCACAAGCAAGATGTGCGTGTTTATGTAAAGGAAGGCGGCGGAAAAATACGCCCATATTTCCTTTACCTCAACAGAAACCAGAGTCTGGCTCGCACCAAACCGGTGGCAAAAATCAAAAAACAAATCGCCGCCCTCAAGCAAAAAACTACAACTACTTGAAGTAGTCCGCAATCAAAATCCAAACCACCGCCTCAGCCGGTGGTTTATTTTAACTGGCCATTGACCAACCGCCATCCACAGTAATTACCTGACCGGTTATGTAAGTAGCTTCCGCTGATGCCAAAAAACCCACCACCTGAGCAATCTCTTCCGGTCTACCCTTACGACCGAGTGGTATTTTGGCAAGAAAAGCATTCTCAGCCGTTTGGTCCATTGTCATATTTGCTCCCGGGGTATCAATGGCGCCAGGCGCTATGGTATTTACCGTTATGCCGCGGTGTGCTACTTCCAGTGCCAACGCTCTGGTAAAACCATTAACACCACTTTTAGCGGCACAATAGTGCGTCAGTCCTGCGAACCCCAGATGACTAGCGATCGATGAGATGTTAATTATGCGACCACCATTAGGCATACAATACAAAGCTTCTTGGCTACAGTGATAAACAGAGTTTAGATTAACCTTAAGGACTCTCTCCCAATCCCACTCGGAGAGCTCAGTAAAATTTATGTATGGAAATATGCCAGCGTTGTTTACCAAGATTTCAACTGGGCCAAAAACGCTGGAGGCGGCGAACATCGCTTTAACATCTTCGCGATTACTAACGTCACCACAGGCAGCGACTGCTTCGTAACCAGCTTCCCGTATTTCCCCTGCCGCCAACTCGACCCGCTCCCGATTACTATCAGTTAAAACCACCCGACAACCAGCCTCAGCTAAATGCTGAGCAACGCTACGACCAATACCCTGTCCGGCACCAGTCACTAGAGCAATTTTGTTTTGCATAAAATAAAAATGAACTTAAAAGTACTAACACCTCGACATAACTAGTCTAGCATCCGCTGTAAAAAATGCTTAAGCATTTTTTACAGCGGGCGAATCTGACTAATTTAGACTAAACTTAGCCCGCACTGTCACCATCACTTCTTTTTCCATACTGGCAGTGTCGTAAGTCCCAAAATCAGACACCTCCACTCCACCGACCGGTAAGACTTGCACCACGCCACTAGCAGCCGTGCGCAAATCCCCCACTTCCCTACCACTCTCTCTGGCGATAGCTTCCGCCCGAGCTTTCGCATCCGCGATGGCGGCGGTAAGCAAGGTGACCCTGGTCTCGGGTAGATTCTTGTAAGTCAGCTCTAGTGAGTTGTTGATAATATTATGGTGAGGGCCAGTAAACGGAACTATATTGCTGGCTAATGCTTGTATCCCCGCCACATCATCACTTCGCACAACAAAATTCCGCTGTATTTGGTAACCAGTCTGCACCGATCCCGCCTGCTCACTGTGTACGAAATTTGGAAAAGCCATTGGAATAGGTGTTTCAACCAAGTCATAACCACGCTCGTTTAAGTATTGTAGGATTTGCTTACTAGCTTCCTCCAATCTTGCATAACCTTCGGCTTTATCATGGAGACCAGTGTTTACACCGGCTGTTATAGTCCACCGCGCAAAGTCAGAAGTGACCGCTACGCGCGCTGAACCAGTAACCTCAATAACGTCTTGCGAGATTCTTATTGTGTAGGCAGTGTGGCTAGCAATTAAAACACCGATAACAAAAGCTATACCTAGAATAGCGGCAGCGCTAATTAGAGAACGTTCCGAAGAGATAAATGACATAAAAATAATTTGTCTAACTTATAGTTTAATTGTAGCATCTACGGTTACTAGTAAGCAACAAAAAGCCAGGGGCGTGGTCTTTATTTAGACACCCAAGCCGGTTTGGCTTCTATTGTTTTTTGATAGATTGGACAATCTATCGCGTGCGCCCCCGGCAGGTAGCCAGTACTCATTAAAAATTCGTTAACAATTTCACCGCCCGTGAATTTGAAAGTTTGCTTGAATGATTTTGTCCACTCTAGTCGGCTTTGAGGATGATGTTTTTTTAACCAATTAGCAAAAGAACCAGATTCGGCCTGTAACTTTAAAATACTTTGCGCGTTGCTTATCGCGGCTTTAATTTTGAGATGATTACGAATAATTCCAGCGTCATTGCTCAGCCTAAAGATTTCTCTCTCACCGTAACGAGCCACCTTGGCAATCACAAAGTTATCATACGCTTTTCTAAAGTTGGCTTCTTTTTTAAGAATGATGTCCCAGCTTAAACCAGCTTGGTTTATTTCTAAGAGTAGCCGACCAAACAACTCATTATCATCAGCCAACGGAAAACCATAGCGGGTGTCGTGGTAGTTTTTGTGCAAATTGTTTTCTGCTAACTCGACCACATATTTGCAATAAGACATAGCTTAAATTTTACGTCATTTTTCTTCAAACCAAAAACTAACTTTGTTTTGGGGACTGGGGTTTATTTTGGTAAGAACTTTCTGTATTTCTTCTAAAAACGCTAAATAAAAACCTTCAAATTTGGAAGCGTTTTCGATTTTGATATTTGCTACATGCTCATCATCTAGAGCAATCGTAACTTCCCCGTTTCTTGATTTTTCTGGAATCGATTTCAATAGAGATTTTTCTTTATCCGTTATCGGCAGACTGTCAACATAGGCGGCAAAATCTGCCTCCGCGTATTCCCAACTCTCTAGTTGAGAAATGGTTTCTACAAAACGATTTAAAGGATAACCTTGCTTTGACATCACGTTCATATATGTAACTAATTCTTGTACTCGATCAGGCTGTTTTTCTTCAATTACATCCAACAAAGTATAATAGGCATCACGCAACTCTTTTGAGGTTATTTGATTATCCTCGATATAATCGACAAATTTAGTACTTAGAATAGCGTCTTGTGGTCTGAGACCTTCGTTCATAACAATCAATTAGTATTAATATGCATTTTAGGGCCCTAGAAGCCCACTTCTAGGCAGAAGTGGGCTTCCGTGAGGGTAAGTTCCTACGATGCATAACATCGCACTTTTATAGTACAACCATTTGCACATTTTATCCACCAGCTAGAGCTGACTTATCCACAGACTTACAAACACTTACGTTAAAAAACGAGCTAATTTCTTCGTGGTGGTGGCGGCAAGTACATCAGAGGATCAATGTAGGCGGTGGTCGCGGCTACTGGCGTCTTGGCTGGACCGCAACTAGTGACTGTTCTAATTTCGTTAAATTGTCTAACAGTGACCCCCGATCTAACATAAACTGTAAAATGTAAGTGTGGTCCCGTAGAAAACCCAGTATTACCGGTATAGCCAATTATTTCGCCCGTAGCCACTCTTTGTCCTGGTTTTACGCTAATTACATCTAAGTGCGCATAGAGAGTCGAGAGCCCATTAGCGTGATCAACCAGTATCCATTTGCCCCAAGAAAAACACCCCGGCACTAAGTCAGTATTCCCCGTGTCACGCACAGTACCAGCTAGCGGTGCGAGGATGGGGGTGCCGCGCGGCGCACCAAAATCAACTCCCGGGTGAAAAGGCCTACCCGCATAAACACTAGGATTTCTACGAGCAAATTCAGTACCGCCAAAATACTGTGTGATTATTATATTTCTTAGCGGCCAAGCAAACACTTGAGTACCGAGTGGCGGGATGGTCTTGGGGTCGAGTATGAATTGAAGTCGATTTTCGTAATCCCTTAGCTCTTGTAAGACTTGATCGCGCGCCTCGCGTCTTTCCGCCAACATTTGCTGGTAGCGGCGTTCCTCATTTTTTGTTACTTGAAGTAAGTTGTTTCGTTCCTTTTGGTTATTGGTGAGAACAAGATTTTGGTCGGAATATTGATTGCTTAAGGAGACTAAATCTTCCCTTTTTGCTCTCGTCTCATTCTGTTTTGTTTCCAGTGTCCGCCTAAATTCTCCTAAACTAATTACTTTTTCAGTCAAGCTGTTACGAATTCTTTCTTTAGCTTCAAGCGTGTCCCAGAGATCCGAAAATCGCTTGTTTTGTAGTAATATTTCCACCATCGTGTCATCGCCCGATTTATACTCAGAGCGAATTATCTGAGCGATAGCGGCGGCGTTAATTTCAATAGACTGTTCAGCTTCCTTTATCTCTAAAGCTAATTTATTAATCTCGAGATCAGTCGAGCCGATTAGATTTTGCGTTCTCGAAAGTTCAGCTTGAATGCGGCGCCGTTCTAAAGTAAGTTGATCGAGAGCTCTCTGCAGGGTCTGTCTCTCAGCCCCCACCACTCTTAGTTCCTGATTGTATTTTTCAATTTCTCTTTCAATTTCGGAAAGACGACTACCCCGTTCGGTGATGTCTCTTTGTAAACTTGCAATATCAGGACTTTGCGCCGAAGCATACGACCAAGTAAACGTAACTGTCGGTAAAGTTACGAGACCACACAGAAAAACCGTAATGAGACGTTGTACCCTCATTCCCCTATTTTAGCACAAGCCTTTTCAATTCGGAGCAGCGTTTCCTCTTTACCGAGTATGTAAGCCAATGTAAACGGGTCTGGTGAACGTTCCTTGCCAGAGAGAGCAACGCGCAGTGGCCAGAGTATTTCACCGCGACCGACTTCATCGGTGTATGGCCACAGACTGGCTTTAATGGTTTCGGCATTAGAAAAATCAGCTGTCACAAGTAGTGTTTTGGCGTGCTCCAAACGCGGTTTGACAGCCACTACCGAGGTGTCGTTTTTCCAGCGTAAGAGGGACTGGTCGTATGCCGGTGAAGCAAATACGTAATCATATTCGCCCACAGCGAACGCCTCCGCAACTTCCACTGCCACGCTCACCCGCTCGAGAATAGTTGGTAGAAGTCGTTTTAGACGTTGTTCGGAGTACTGTGGTTGCGCCAGTAGGGTTGGTGGTAAAGCGTTTAGCACATAAGAAAATTGCTCATCTTGGGACTTGCGTAGTAAGTGTTGCTTATTCATCCACAAAAGTTTTGTTTCGTTAAAAGCCGCCCCCGCCCGTTGAATTTTTCTTATATCAAAAGCCGCAATTAATTCCTCGGTTGTAAACAATTCCTGATCAGTCCCCGGATTCCAGCCAATTAGTGCCAAAAAATTAACCATCGCTTCTGGTAGATAACCTTCCGTGCGATATTCAAGAATGTCTTTGGCACCATCGCGTTTGCCGAGTTTTTTTGTTCGGTCATCGCGAAGGATTGGCGGTAGGGTCACAAAAGTCGGATAAGCAAAACCGAGCGCATCGTAGATGCTTAGAAACTTAGGCGTACTGGCGATAAACTCATCGCCCCGCATAATGTGCGTTACCCCCATTTCATAATCATCAATGATGTGAGCGAAGTTGTAGGTTGGATAACCATCAGACTTGATGAGCACAACATCATCCACCATTTCTTCCCCGGCTGACAATTCTCCCCGAGTCACATCGTGCCAATGGTAACGTTTAATGGCTGGGGCTTTAAGCCGAAGCGGTTTGGTGCCATCCCAAGTTTCGAAAGTAGACGGACGGTGCTGACGATATAAAAACGGACGGTTTTCTTTGGTGGCTTGTTCACGAAAAACAGCAACCTGTTCTTCGGTGTAAGGGTCAGGGTAGGCAAATCCAGCCGTGATTAATTTTTCTGCCCAGGCACGATAACTCGGCAAACGTTCTGATTGCACACACGAACCAAAAGGACCAGGTTTATCTGGACCGTAATCCCAACTGATACCAAGCCAACGTAGCGATTCTTGAATGTGAGCAATCGAACCAGCCAATTCTCGGGCTTTATCCGTATCTTCAATTCTTAGAATGAATTTCCCACCCTGTTTGCGAGCGTAAAGATACGCAAAGAGAGCCGTGCGGACTCCCCCAATATGCATAAAACCCGTCGGTGACGGAGCAAAGCGTGTGACGATTTTGTTATTTGTCGGTGACGGATTATTATCCATGTTCAATTCCAATCTGAATTAGACTAGCCGCAATTTTTTCGGCGGCATCATGTGGCACAAACTGTTTGGCAGCAGCACTCATTTCTCGCCAGTGTTCAGGGTTGCCAATAATAGAACGAATTTCCGCGGTAAGCAAGACATCACTTAAATTGCGTTCTTCAATTACTGTCGCTCCCCCACTCCGAGCAAAGGCGTAGGCGTTACTACGCTGGTCGCGACTGATGTCTTCAGGAATCGGGATGATGATACTGGGTGTACCGTGAATACCAATTTCAAACAAAGTTGTACTACCGGCTCGAGTGATTACAATGGAAGCCGCGGTGAGAAGAGCGTTAACCTTTTCTACCGGTAGAGTATCCACCAAATAATACCTCTCTTGGAGGGAGCTGTCTTTAATAAAACTTTGTGCCGATAAACGCACTGTCTCTAGATGAGCTTTACCAGTCTGGTGGTAAACCCGACAAACTGGTAATAACTCATCTAGGGTTTCTAGTATGACATTGTTTAATCTCACCGCCCCGAGAGAACCACCCGTCACATAAACCAAGGGTAAATCATTGGGTATTCCTAGGGTGCTGAAGGGGTCCGAGTCTGGAGTTAAAAGCTCTCTCCGAATCGGGATACCAGTGAGAGCGGTCTTGGCAGTCGGGAAATGCTTAGCCGCTTCCGGGTAGGAGATGGCGATGTAGCGGGCAAATTTGCGAGCTAGCAAATTTGCCCGCCCGGGTACCGCGTCAGATTCGTGAATCACTACCGGAATGCGCAAAAGTCGTGCGGCGATAAGAATTGGTACGCTTGTGTAACCGCCTTTGCTAAAAATTACATCTGGGTACAAACAGTACAACTTCCAAATAGCTACGAAAACCCCAAAAAAATTCCGAAATATATCAAAAAAGTTTTGGATTGAAAAATAAAGACGTAATTTCCCAGCGGGACAATATACAAAAGTAATACCGCACTGCTTAAGTAAGCTGGCATCGTAAGGCTCTGGACCAAAATAGTACAATTCTGGTTTTTGGGGAGAGTCAATCAGCACTTCTGCCACTGCTATGAGCGGATAAAAATGCCCCCCTGTACCACCGCCAACAAAACCAATTTTCATAAAACAAGTGTATCACGACCGCCTTGGGTTGATGCGATATTTTGACACATTAAGAACGATACCCAAAGACGCCAAAACCGCAAATAAAGCGGTTCCGCCATGGCTGACAAACGGCAGTGGCAGACCGGAAAGCGGGGCGATTCCTGATAAAGCTGCCATATTGAGAAAAGCTTGCGAAGCGATCAGTGTCATAAAACCCACCACCAGTAACATCCCAAATAAATCTTCTGCCGTAGCGGCGATTTTAAAACCACGAAACGTAAGCGCGGTAAATAGCAAAATCAAAAAAAAGCTACCAACAAAGCCGAATTCTTCAGCATAAACGGCAAAAATAGAGTCACTGATAGGCTCGGGTAAATATTCAAATTTTTGAACACTTTGACCATAGCCGCGACCAAAGAGACCACCTGAACCAATGGCAATCAACGACTGTTGGATTTGATAACCGCTTCCCAAGGGGTCATTCGCGGGATTGATAAAAGTAGTGAGACGATCCATGATGTAGGGTCGACTAAAAGCCAAAACTGCCAGCACACAAACCGCGGTGACAACCAGTAATAAAATATGTCGCCAGCGCGCACCCGCCACGATGAACATAGTTGTTCCGGTCGCAGCCATCACTAGAAAAGTATCGGTGTCTGGTTGAATCAGGACGATTGCAGAAACTACCGCTAGTACACCCAGAAAAGGCAGTACGCCATAACGCCAAGTATCAAGCTGTCGATGCAGTCCAGAAAAAAGGGCTGCAGTGTAAATGACAAAGGCGATTTTTAGAAACTCTGACGGTTGGACGGTCGTAAAACCAAGATCAAGCCAGCGTGTGGCTCCACCATGACTCATTCCTAGACCGGGGACAAAAACTAGCAAAGTAGCAAAAATACCAGCCAGAAAAATGTAGAGTGAGTACCGCCGCCAGTTGCGATAGTAGATGTTGCTAGTGATTACCAGAGCGACTAAACCACCCAAAATACCAAAAAAAAACTGACTAAAAGCAACTGAGCCGAAGCTAGCACCCGTCCTCGCTAAGAGACCGAGGGAGGCTGATATAAAAGTAAAAAATCCAACTAGAAGAAGTATTCCGATAAGTGAAAGTAAGATTAGGTCGATGGAACGTGGTGGGTGTGGGGTGGGCATAATGTGACTAAATTAGTCTAAGTTGTGCCGAGTAAAGTAGCGATAATTACCCCCAACACAGCACAAATCATACTGATCACCCAATAACGCATCGTGACCTTGTAAGAAGGCCAGCCAATGGCTTCAAAATGATGATGTAAGGGGGCGATGCGGAATAGTTTGCGACCAGCCAATTTGCGAAAACCAATCTGTAAAACATTTGAAGTGACTGTGGCCGCTAGCACAAAACCAATAATTACAAACAAGGCGATTCCGTATCCGCCAACCAACTGATCAGTCATCAGGAGAATTACTGCCAAAGTGAGGGTGAGTGGCATTGTTCCAGTTTCGGTCATCCAAAAACGTGCTGGTGGGATATTGAACCAGAGAAACGCCAGAATCGCTCCCACTAGCATTATGCAAAAAGCGGCTAAGTCGTATTGCGAATAGAGGATGGCGACACCAGCGTAAGCCGCAAAAACGGTAGCAAAAACTCCACCGGAAAGTCCATCAATGCCGTCTATAACACCGCTGGCATAAACCGCGTTAGTGAGGAGAATAAAGAAAGGAATTAGTAAAATTCCTAGGAAGATTGGCTCACCGAAGGGATTACCCACGGTAGTTACCCCGAGTTTTGCATAAAACCACCACCCAATAAATCCTGAGATTAGACTGATCAAAACTAAACGCACTCGCAGTGGCACCCCTCGCCCACCGTGTTGTACGTCATAAAAATCATTCATAAAACCAATCAGTGCCCCGATAACAAAAACCGCAAATGGTATCCAAGTTTGTGAACGAGTAAGGAAAAAAACCTCTGCAAAAAATTCAATATCGTTGACTAGGGTAAGAATAAACAATAGCGACACCGTAATAATCACACTCCCCCAAATAACAATCCCGCCCATCCGTGGCGTTTTTACCTCATCGTCACCCTTAAGACGATTGAATTCTTCAGCGGTTTTTCCTAACATATCAGTTTTACCGCCCTGTTTTTTCCAAACCTTAAAAGCGTAAAGATAGTGTGTCACGATTGGTGTAATCATGACACCAATCGCAAAAGCGATAACCGAAGGCAAGAGAATTTTAAGAGTGAGGATTTCCATAGTGAATAGATTAATTTTGCGGGCTCGGGTTGCTGGTAAGAGTTGACTGAACAGCGTTGACTAACGCTTTGACGTCCGTAAAGCGGTTGGCTCGCGTCGAGCCCAAAACCGTTATTGCCACCAGACGATTAAAACCAGCATCAAACACAATCGTCAGATTACCGCCCGCTAAATCAGTAAAGCCGGTCTTAGAACCAACGAGACCGGGAAATTCTGATACCAGATTGTTGGTGTTGTCGGCTTCATGAAAACTCCCGCCCGTGTTATAGAGACGAATCTCTGGGGTGATGGTAGGTAATAAAATCTCCGGGTGGTTTTTGACAATGTACTCCATTAGTCGATTGACATCATAGGCACTACCGTAGCCACCAGCAATCGTATCTGAAATATCTAAGCCGGTTGGGTTATTAAACTCAAAGGTGTGCAAACCTAATTCCGCGGATCGAATATTCATCACTTGCACAAACTGCTCAACCGGCCTTGCATAACCAAGCAAAGCTCCTACCGCATCAGCTAAGGTATAAGCCGCGCTGTTGTGTGAGGTGATTAAAGAAAAATCGGCCAGCTCTTTTGCTCGGTATTTTTCGCCAGCTAAAAACCAGCCCCCGCTTTCCTGTCTAGCGGCGGCGGGTGAAATAGTTACCAGTGTGTCATCTTCAACTAACTCGTAAGAAAGTAGTGCGGTCATGAGTTTGGTAATTGAAGCCAAAGGTAATTTTTCATCAGCATTTTTACTGAACAAAGTCTGCTGTTCGGCAATATCCCAGACATGCACAGCTTCAGCGGTTAGATTAATCTCCGTCCAGGGGTTTGCTGGTAACTCTGAGACAACAGCGGTCGCCACTGGTGTGGGCGGCGTGGCGACGCTGGCAAACTGCAGAGAAGAAAAGGCTTGAGGCAAAATCAGAGCACTAAAAAGCGCAAACAAAATCAACGCCAAGAGAGCTAGGTGCGGCAAAACGCGAAAACGAGGGTTGGGGTTTTCCGAAGGTTCTTCTCGGTTGGCATAATCTTCAGGTAAGATAAAATCCTCGGGTGGCACAGCAACAGTTTCATTTTTGTCTGGCTGGTTCATAGAGTTTGTGTAATTTCAGTGGCGGAAAATTCTTCCAGCGTATTCGCTACTTTAGAAAAATCTGGCAATTCGTGTTTGTGCGTAACGCCGAGATGAGCCAATAAGGCAGTGGTTGCGAGATAACGATAACCAGAACCCACTTCAGCCGTCGTGCGTTCAATCAGTCCACGGATTTGCAGATTGCGCAGAATAAAAGATGAATTTACACCCCGAATCCGATCAATATCAGTGCGTGAAATAGGACCCTGATACAGAATGATCGCTAGAGTCTCAGCTCCGGCTTTGCCGATGTCGGCTTTTAGTTCTGATTTGCGGAGTGCTTCAATCACAGGTGACAATTCAGGAGCGGTGACTAGTTGAATTTCGGTGTCCGTTTCAATCAATCGAGTCGCCCCCGATTGCAATCTTTCTCGCAGAGTGTTCAGACCGTTAGTTAATTCTTCTTCTGAGATGCCAAACAATTTCAACACCACCGCCTTCTTTTGCGGAGCAGACTTATAAAACAACAATCCTTCAATGAGGATATCAATTGGCATACTGGCATTCTAACACAATTCCGTTTCGGTAAGAGTTCCGCACGGTGTAAATCTAAGTAATTTTTATGTTAGTTTGTCAATAGTAACGCGGAGTGTCTTGGTGTTCCAGTTCGATCTCAATTTCAGCAAAACGTTCGTTTTGAGTAACGATTAAATGCCCTTGTTTGAAAAGTTCTAACAAGGCAAGAAAACTAACAATCACGGTCTTTTTTTCGACTTCACCTAGATGCAATTCGGAAAATTTTGTTTTTAAGTTCTGGCGAATTCTTGATTCTAAACGAGACATCATTTCTTCTAGTGAAATAGTCATTTTTACTGTGGCTTGTCGCGGCTTTTCCTGGACAGGCAGACCAACCATGACGTCGTTAATAGCGATTTGTAATGAGCTTAAATTGCAGTACTGATCCGGGACAAAAACACTAATGGCTGGCGGCGTAAACTGCGGGGTGTAAAGAATTGTTTTCCCGAATCTAAGCTGTAGAGGTAGAGCCACATCACGAATTATTTGATAATACTTAAGACGCGATTCTAAATCATCAATGCTCTGCTCTTCCTCAGCGGTCAGGTCAAGTATCGGCAAAAGCGATTTTGATTTTACGAGTAGCAAGGTGGCGGCGAGGGCAACAAAGTGGGTAGCGTTTGGTAACGACAATTCCGGCAAGGCACTGATTTCTCGCATATACTCGTCAGTTACTGACGCCAGCGAAATATCATTTATGAGCAACTTACGTTTTTCAACCAAATCCAAAAGCAGTTCAAGCGGACCTTCAAAGACTTCCGTCTTAACAGAGATAACTGATTGATTATTACTAAACATTGTGACGATTACAAAAATACTAACACACTCAGTGTTGGTTTAATGTGAATTAATAGTTTTCGAGAAAAGAAATCAGCAGACGCACCGGCTCACCAGTTGCCCCCTTCGCTAATTTATCACTAGGAATACTATCCATGCGGGGTGCGATATCAAGATGTGCCCAAGGCGTGTCGGCTGGAGCGAAAAAGGAAAGAAATGTCCCACCTTCAATAGAACCACCAAACCGTGAGAAATTAGTGGCGATATTGCTTACATCAGCGCGATAACTTTTGAGGTGTTGTTTGTACTCGTCCCAAAGTGGCAGTGGCCAAATCAAATCACCGGAAACCTCTCCCAGTTTAACCAAAGTATCCTGCAAATTTTGGTCTTTGGTCATAACAGCACTGGCGTGCTGTCCGAGCGCCACTAACGCAGCGCCGGTCAATGTCGCCACGTCCAAAATCGCTCGTGGTTGATAACGCTGACTGTAAGTTAGGGCATCCGCCAGAATAAGTCGTCCTTCGGCATCGGTGTGCAGAATCTCGATGGTCTTACCATTCATAGCCGTGACGATATCGCCCGCTCGCATCGCTGTATCAGAAATGGCATTTTCAGCGGCTGGCACTAAGGCAACGATGTTTTTCTTTAATCCCAATTTGGCGGCAGCGGCGATTGCGGCTAGTACGGTGGCGCCACCAGACATATCCATATGCATCTCGTGCATAGATCCTGATGGCTTTACATTGAGACCACCCGTGTCATAAGTGATTCCCTTGCCGATGAGCACCAGTGGTTTTGTTTTGTCATTCTTACCAGCTCCCCAGTATTCGGCAATAATTAATTTAGTCTCTTGACGCGTGCCCTGACCAACCGCCAAAAGCGCGCCCATTTTTAACTTCACCAGATCTTTTTGCCCCAACACTTTGACAGAAACTTTGGTGTTGGCCATTAGTTTTTTAGCCGCTTCGGCTAATTTTGCTGGTGACAAATCGCAGGCTGCAGTGTTAGCTAAATCACGCGCCCAATTTACATACTCACCCACGACAAGACCCCGGCTTAAGCCAGCTTTAGAGGACGGTTCGGTCAAATCAACCAACACTACTTCCGTGAGAGTCTTTTTCTTTTCTTTGGTTTTATATTTGAGGAATTCGTAACTAGCCAAGAGCAAGTTTTCGGTAACAGTACTCACCAACCAATCTGGCGGGTATGAAGCTAGTTTTGGAAATTGGTTAAAATCTAATGCTATCGCCAAGGCCTCAACTTCGTGGCTTTTGGCGGCTTGCACGACTGACCGAATCATAGTCCGAAAAGCGCGCGCATCCATATCGGCATACTTGCCGATACCCATCCGGTAAGTAGTAATTCCCTTTTCGTCTTCTCGGAAACGGTGGGTGCTGATTGGGTCTTCGGTAACCACCAAACGGGTGTATTTTGCTGGTTGATCTGATAACGACTTGGTACTGATGGTGATTTTAAGCATAGTGAACACAGTATACCCCAGAGTAAGTCAAAGCCGAATGTTTGGTTGTTAGTCTTTAGTTTAAAGGTCTGCCGTTTCACTTTGTTCCTGACTGGTGAAAGTATCTATGCGGTTGATGTCTCGCGGGAAAAGAGTAGCTTCTTTGACGTTAGTAACTCCGCAAAACTTAGCGGTAAGACGTTCTAAGCCCAGACCGATTCCGCCGTGCGGTGGAATGCCGTACTTAAAGGCCTGTAAGTAAAACTGAAACTTATCTGGATCAAGCCCCTTACTTTTTATGCGTTCAACTAACTCTTCGTACTTATGGACACGCTGTCCACCCGAACACATTTCCAAACCACGGAAAAGAAGGTCAAAACTACGAGTAAACTCCGGACAAGCTGGGTCGATGTGAGTGTAAAACGGACGTTTGCTGGTTGGAAAATGTGTGACGAACACAAAGTCCGAGTGGAGATGTTTATTAGCATAATCACAAAGAAAACGCTCGTCTTCTGGTTCCAGGTCGGGTTCTTGGGTCTTGTCAACACCAGTTTCTTTCTTGATCAGGGCTTGCGCTTCACGCAGGGTCATTACGGGAAAGGTTTGTGGCGCCAGAGCCAAGGGCTGCCCTAAGAGCGTCAATTCTTTGGCACAAGTGTCATTGATATGCTCTACAATTTCCCGCATCAAGCTAGTGACTAAGGTAATCACATCCGTATGGTCTTTGATAAAAGCCATTTCCAAGTCCAGCATTGATATCTCCGAAAGATGCCGAGTGGTGGCGCTTTTTTCAGCTCTAAAAGTTGGACCAACCGCATAGACTCGTTCAAACACACCCGCCATAATTTGCTTGTAAAGTTGCGGACTAGTAGCAAGTGAAGCTTCCACTCCTTTAAAATATTTTACCCGAAAAACTTCCGCCCCACCCTCAGCGTCACCACCAACTAATTTAGGGGCCTGAAACTCTGTGAATCCTTGGCTGTTAAGGTAGTTACGGTAAGCAACCAAGATTTCAGCTTGAATCTTAAAAATAGCTCGCTCCCGCTCGCGGCGTAGGGTAAGCGGACGATAATCAAGCAAAGTGTCGAGGTTAAGTTCGGCATCCTCCGCAAAAGGCATGGGTAGGGCGGTATTGATTATTTCGAGATTCGTAATTTCTAGTTCAATATCGCCGTTTTGCACTTTGTCGTTGCGCATTTTGTCGGGACGTTTATGGACTTTACCAGTGACAGACACAACACAACCAACCCGTCCGGTTTTTGCTGTTTCTAGAATCTCAGGTTTACCAAAAACAACGCCTTGCACAACACCGGTGCGGTCGCGTAAATCAAAGAAAATAACCTTACCTTGATCGCGCGCTACATCAATCCAACCTTTAATGACAACCTCTTTCTCAATGTGCTCAGCTAGTGAGCTGATTAAAGTTCTTTCCATAGTTTTTTAATTTAAGAGGAACGCAAATCGCCCCTCAGATATGTTATTAAGAATAAATATCTGTAGGGGCGATTTAATCGCGGTGCCACCCTACTTCCCCACTGTATACAGTGTGAGCGCTCACTTGGGGCGTATCGTGCCCACTAGATTACGGAGAGTTCTACTGACTTTCTGGATAAGTAACGAGTGCTTAAATTCCAGAAAGATTTCTTCTCTCACCTCGGTGGTGTCAGCCACGTCAGCGGTGTTTTTTGATTATACAGATTTATTAGAAATGAGCAAAATTTTATCCTGCTTAGAAAAACAGAAAATCAATCATCAATCTTTTGTGGCTTATCCAAAGTAAGCGTCTCTATACCCACCTTCTCACCAGTAATTTTCAAAATGTCCTTGTCTACTTTCCCTAGTTCTTTGTAGCCGGCATTGTAATGATTGACAGTCGTGCTTAAAGACATTCCTAGTTTTTGATAATAATCTTCGTATTTAGCAATGTGGCCACTCAGCTTATCGACATTTTTGATAATGTCCTGAGCTTTTTCTTCAATTTCAAGCGCCTTAAGACCTTGTAGTACTGTTTGCAAATATGCCAAAAAAGAAGTCGGGGAAACGATAATTACACGATACTTACCAGCCGCTCGCTGAATAAGATTTTCTTCACCCGCACCCACTCGATTGGAAAGTAAATCGTAGTAAATACCCTCGTGCGGAATGAACATAAAAGCAAAATCCATCGTTCCCTCCGTGGGGCGAATGTATTTGGCGGTTTCAGTAATCCTAAGCTTAAGATCATTGAGAAAGTTTTTTTCGTGCTGTAATTTATCGGCACCGTCAGCCGCTTCCACCAGACGATTGTAATTATCTAAAGAAAACTTGGAGTCAACAGGGATGATTTTTCCTTTCACAAAAACCGCGGCATCGACCACTTCCCCATCAGTAAAAGCGTATTGCATTTTGAAACCCTCCGGTGGCAAAACATTTTGTAGCACAGTCTCCAAATAATACTCTCCCAAGATACCTCTTTGTTTTGGATTTTTTAGAATACTCTGCAACTCTTTTAGCTGATCAGCAATCTGAAAAACTTGTTTACTACTTTCGCTGACTTCGGTAGTTTTTATCACCACATCACGCAATTGCTCATTAACCTCGCGATTGATAGCTTGAATGAGTTCGCGACTTTCCCGAAATTGGACCCGACTCCCCTCCTGCATGGCTCGATTGGCTTCGGTCAATTTTGTGTCTAAAGTACGAGAAAGTTCCTCAATGCGTTGTTGCATCAGAATCAGGGCTTGGTTATCTTTTGGGTCGGTCTTTTTGGTAAAAAGCACATAAAGCACCAAACCTAAAGCCCCCAAAACTAACGCCAACAAAAGTAAAACTGCTGTTTCCATATTTATTTTCGTTTGATTATATCACGGTCTACTCATTATTTGGCTGAGGTATTTTCCGGATTTCTTCTTTATGATTTACCTAAAACAATGTTATACTGGCAATGTTTTAATTAAATCTTATGTCAATGCACACCAATTTGCGCGTCACCTTAAAAGAGGCAATGAAAGCTAAAAATGAAGTCTTGCTCCGCACTGTCCGCAGTATAATGACCGCTTGCACTAACGAACTAGTCGCCACCGCGCGTACTCCGCAAGCTGAATTAAGCGATGCTGAATTTTTAGCTGTGGTAAAAAAACTCGCCAAACAACGCAAAGAATCCATTGTTCAATTTGAGGCTGCTCATAGACAAGATCTAGCCGACCCAGAAAAAGCGGAGTTGGTGATTTTAGAATCCTACCTACCGACTCTCCTCACCCCCGACCAAATCAGACCCATTGCCGAAGCGGTCAAACAAGAGTTAGGAGTCTCTGACCGAGCAAAAATCGGTGTCTTAATCGGCGCTGTTATGAAGAAACTAGGCAGTCAAGCCGATGGCAAAGATGTGAAGGCAGTGGTAGAAAGTCTTTTTTAGTCTTAATTGCACCTGGTCCTTGCTTGCGGGTTTACACTCAGCATAAATTTTTAATTGCGTGAATGCAGGAAAACTACATCTCCTGCATTCTTGGAACCATATTTATACGAGTCTCCGCATTGGCTGGTGGCTGCAAGTCGTTAGCTGGAGTATTACAAGACACTGACAAGATGCGAGTAGCACTAATCGGTACTGTATCGATTGAATAATCACCTACTGGATTTATTGATCCGGTGTGCGTAAATAAAGGGGTGTTAGCTATGTCACCTGCGAGAGTACACTCCAGATCATACGGGGCGTTGATGTTGATATTTACTTCTGCAGTGTCTCCACTACGTACCCAAATTGGCTCGGGAGTGATAGTGATAATTGGGTTAGGTTGACAGGTTTGCGTAAGGTCAAGAAAGAAATGCTGTGGTACGCAAGTAGCTGTGGAAATGTCGGTATTAATTAACATGTTATTACTAAACGCATTTATAGTATTATTACCATACGATATGGTCGCACTTTGCGTTCCTGAAGCTGTGTTACCTATGATTGTGTTGCTGTTAGTTTCATTTTCAATCCGAAACGGGCTGGGGTTACCTGTCATATCCCACACCACCGAGGCGTTGCAGTTATTGGCCCCAGCTGGGATTAAGCAGTTGCCGGCATTAAGTTCGTTACAAACACCAGAACTTAAACCACTAGCCGACGTTGGTGCCGAACGCCCTGGCGTAGAGCTATCCCAAGCATGTGCACGCACAGTGACGGTTTGGTTGGAGCTGACTGTTAAGTCTGAAAAAATATGTCGTCGGGGCGGGGTAACACTAACCCAACTCCCACCGTTTATCGAGACTTCATAGCGCTCAGCTCTGCTGACCGGGTCCCAAGTAACACTTACCGCACCGCCGCAGCCTATTGGTAAAACACTCACATTAGTTGGTGGCGCTAAAACTGGACGACAACCACCAGCGCCATCGCTTTCGTGAGTGACTGGAGTACAAACAATCGCTGCCGGAGGAGGGGGCGGTGCTGATGTTGGAGTAGAACCAAAAAGCCACAGTAATGGTACGGCAATTATCGGAGCAAACGAAGAGACGACAACCGCTGCTGCTACTAAAAAAACAGTACCTACGATTCTAATAATTCTTCTCAATCTTCTTAATCTCCTTAACATAACATTATTTGGAAGTAATACTTACAACAAACAATAGCACATCCACAAAATAAAACTCATTCTTACTGGGGACAGACGTGGGGCAATCTTTGTAAGAAATAAACATCTTCAACAAAAAGAAAGTCCTTTAGCAGAAATTTCTAAAACTTAAAAATATTAGGGTCTAACAAAAGTATCAAGCCGAGGAATAACATCAAAACACCACCGATCAGCAGAGACAGTTGGGCGTATTTTCCGCCGTGTGCCTGCAGACGCGAGTAACCCCAAATCGCCAACGCAAATACCACAAAATCATCAAACATATAGCCGAGAGTAAAGACCAGAATGTACCCTTGTCGCTCCAGAAAAGCCAAGGCGTTCATCTCAAGGATTTTTGTGTAGGCCTGCGGAATACCGATGGAACAAGCAAATTCAATTACGTTGACTGAAAAAGCAATGAGGAGAATAGCCAACAAAGACGCGATGGTAATTGGTTGATTAACAACTTGTTTGAATTTGTTGATGGTCTTTGACTGAGTCTCGATGTTTGTAATATCACAGACCAACTCAGTTTTTTTGTTTCGATGCCAACGCCAGAGGAAAAACGCACCGCCACCAAGCGCGAGAAAGCCCACCAGCGGTGTCACAATCTCATCAAGGGCTATAAAATCCCACGTCTTGTACCAGACGTTGAGAATTAAGTTGTACATTATGCCTTGAGCTAGGATAAAAACCCCGGCTAAGACAATCATCTTTTTCTTACTACCCGCTTGTGAAAGTAAGACCAAGAAAGTCACCAACACCCACATCGCACAAGGATTGAAGCCATCAATCACCCCCAAGATAAGCGACAGCGAAAATAAAGAAAACGAACGCAAATCGACCACTCCCAAAAAAGGTAGTTCGTAGACAAAGTTGCTACTGGCGACATCCACACAAGCCACATCAGTACAAGCATCCTCCGCCTGTACCGATACTGGTGTCGCTAGAGCAAGGTGGTCTTCAATCGTTCTGATATTATTTTCATCGCTAAGACGAGCCGTCAAAATCCTTTTACCAGTAGTCTCTCCGCCGTTAAAACCAACAAACACTTGTTCGCCCACCACTGTAATCGGAGTAACTCTGGAGAGCTGGTGTTTTTCGGTTAGCTGGTTGAATAACTCCCGAGCCGTCGGATCTTCGACAATATTGTAATAGACGTAATCAATTTGATTTGCCGCCAAAAACTCAAATTGTTCAATACAAAAACCACAATCATCTCGCCCAAAAACAATCACCGGCAGTGGGTCGGCTACTCCAGCGTAAGAAACCGTCTCGGACACCGCTGTCATTGGCACAACCAAAAACATCGCCAAAAATAAAGCTCCAATTTTGCTTAAGCCAGCAGAAAAATATTTCATAGAGAGACTACAGTATACAGTATAACAAATTAAATTCTCTCTACTTTCACCCCTAATCAGCTTGGATTTGTTGCTGGCAGTGCGGACAATTATGTGTTATTTGGTGTTGCCGTAGTAATTCTGGTGACATCTTAGTAGCTCGCTCTAATTGTCTTAAAGCAAACACGCGCTCCCGATAGTTTGGCAATACCAGACTGATCTCAAACCAAAAAGCGTGGCTGTGGTTAAATTGTTTGCGGTGACACAATTCATGAACAATGATGTAATCACGCAAACATTCCGGTAAGTACAACAATCGGTAATTAAAATTAAGATTACCCAAAGACGAACAACTCCCCCACCGACGCTTATGATTTTTTATGACCACCTTAGTGTAAGTAACGCCAAGCAAGGTCGCCCATTTTTCAACTTCACTTTCTATGCAGGCGACGGCTGTTTGTCTGTGCTGTTGGTAGTCGTTCATACAATTAGTCCAATTTTGTAATTATAAACTAAACAATATTATGTGGCGACTTGTGTAAAAACATGCGTCTGACTTACTCCAAAGAGTTTTACTCCTGTTGGGGGTCGATCTACAAACCAAAAACCACCCAAATTGTTTGGGTGGTTTTTGGTTTCGATAAGTTTTTTAACTAGCTTGTTCTAGGATTTTCAGTCCTCTTTCCGCATAACGAATGGCTTCTCTGGCCTCCATTTCTGCGTCACGAAAATCTCGCTCTGAGAACTCTAATCTGGCTTCAGCCAATTCTTCCATAGCATCATCAAGATATTCTTCCGCATCCTCTAAGCGTTCCTCAGCCACTGTTGTGTTAGTGACTTCTCTTTCTAATCTTTCAATTAATTTTTGAGCAGATTCAATCGCTCGACTAGCCGTCGTGCTGGCGTTTCTTGTTAAAGCTGAACGGTCTTTGTCGTCCTTATCATCATCTTTGTCAAAATTTCTCCTCTCCAATCGTTCGCTACCAGTCAGTCTAGCAGTGGCTCTTTCTGCCACTCGCTGAGCCGCTCTCGCTGTTTGGTGTGCGTCACGAAACTCCTGCTCGGAAAATTCTTCTCGGGCTTCCGCTAATTCTTCTCGGGCGTCATCTAAAGCGTCTTCAGCGTTTCTTATTGTGTTAACTCTGACTGTTGTTGTAGCTCCACTGATGGCTCTCTCTAAGGCAGTAATTGCCCTCTCCGCGTCAGCAATCGCCGCAGCGGCCGTAGTGCTGGCATTTTTTGCTCGTGGATGATCTTTTTGTTCCCTATCTCTTTTTTCTGGCTTCGCTTCTTTTTCTGGTCTCGCTTCCCCTCGCAACGCTTTCATTTGCCTTTGTAATTCTTCTACTTGTTTAATGAGACTTTGCAGTCGTTCCATTAGCTCAGTTAAATTGGTTGGACTTGGTTGTTGGGCGTTTACTGTCACTGGTGAAACCATGCCCACCATGGCGACCAATAAAAGTGCTGTAATTGAATATTTTAGATTCATAAATGAATTATTTTCTTTTTTAACAAACTTCAAACGAAACCACCGTGGGCTTCACCCTATTATTCTAGCATAGTGTTTTACAAGAAATAAATTATCATCAAAAAACAACCCATCTGAATTCAGCTGGGGTGTTTTTAGAATAAGCTTCTAAAAAATTAGTAGGTCCCTTGTGGCGATTGATTTTGTCTTTGTTGAGCTTGTTCAAGTTGCGTAATTGCTCGCTGCGCTAGACTGTTGACCTGATTGGCGGTACGCTGCGCTTCAGCAAAAGCTTGGTTACTTTGTTGGCTTCTGGCTCTAGCGAGAAGATCTCTGGCTTCAGCGAGAGAGCTCTGAGCTCTTTGCAGATGATCGCCGACTACTCTGCTGCCTGAGATGGCTCTTTCTAATCTTTCTAGGGATTGTTCAGCAGTCTGGATGGCTCTGGTAGTGGCAGCACCAGCGCTATTTACTCTTCTTTCTTGACTGATTAGCGTGCTTCTGGCCCTATCAGCAATCCGGCTAACCTGACTAGCTGTACGCTGTGCTTCGCGGAAGAGTCGATCAGTCTGCTGGGCTCTGGCGGTAGCAAGAAGATCCTGGGCTTCAGCGAGAGACCCTTGCGCTCTTTGTAAATGATCACCCGAGAGGGTTGTGCCTCTTAGTGTTGTTTGAAATCTTTCTATTGCTCGCTCAGCGGTTTGAATAGCTCTAGCCGCGGCGGCGCTGTCTCTATTTGCTCGCTGTTCATCTCTACTTAAGGTGGTAATCGCTCGATCCGCTATCCGCCTCGCTTCCGTTGCTGAGCGTTGTGCTTCGCGCCAAGCGCGGTCGTCTTGTTGTGCTCTGGCCCTATCCAAGACGCCTCGGGCTTGCGTAAGTTGATCAAGAGCACTTTCTTTAGCACTACCTGTTAAAGTAGTGCGTGAAATTGCTCTCTCTAACCTTTCTAGAGACTGCTCAGCTGCTTCAATGACCCTAGCAGTAGCCATGCGCGCATTTACTTCCGCCTGTAAAGCTCTAGATGCCTCATTAACTATCTCATTTGGAATAGAGATCTGAGCACTAACAGGAGCTGGAGCCACCACTCCAGCTGTAGCGACAATTAAAAGTGCTGGTAAAGAATGTTTTAAGTTCATAAATAAAATTATGGTGTTTAGTTTGATTGAATCAATAAATATTAAACTACGAAAAAGACTATCTCTAGCCCCCTAGTTAATAGTCTACACCCAAAAATTACCCACCTAGAATTATATCCCCAACTGGTAAGCCACCCGCAAAAGCCGTATTAACAGATAATCATATTTACCATCGGTTGCTTCATAAAGAGGTTTTAATTTTTCTGCCCCATGAGTAGCAATGGCGGCGTAAACAGCCGCTTTAGCCTTTTTATTGTCAGCAAAATCCGCCAACAGTGGCAAAATTAGGTCTTTTTCTAATTTATCAGCCGTTGCTAAATATTCGAGATGTCCAAGTATTGTTGTCACTGCCAAATTACGCATTTGAGCGAGTTCACCCAATGACTTAGCTTGTTTTAACGCTTGCAAAGTTTGTTCATAGGTACTCTCTCCCTCCAAACGTTTGCCAACTCTGGAAACTGCCTCAGCCGTGGCGGTAGCCGTGGGGAGTTTACCACCACTGGCTTTCACAAAACGTTCGTGCATACCAAGCAATTCCTGTCGGTCTAAAGCTGTAAAAGTTTCTTCCGCTGCCTCCGAATCACTCCGAAAGCGAACATCTTGGTTGATGATTTTTGAATCGACCATTAGCGCGTTTGGATTAACACCCAGCACTTTAAGACCAGCCAGTGCACGCACGCGCGACAGCGCCACGTATCCCTGCCCATAAACAAACGCTCGCGACAAATCTACCTCAGCCGCGTCTAGTGACATCCCTTGGCTTTTGTGCACTGTAATTGCCCAAGCCAAACGCAATGGTACCTGTTCAATCGACGCCAAAACCCGACCATGCTCAACCACTTCCCAAGTAACCGGCTCCACTGTGATTCGTCTTTTGTCAGCTGTTTCAATAATCGGGTACTTGTCATAATTATCAAAACCAACCACCCTAGCCAGCGTACCGTTGACATAACCAGCTTCAAAATTATTTTTTGTACACATCACCATCGCTTCCACTTTCAACGCTAATTGGGCTGGCGACAAACAATTACGCGTCAAGGATTCTTGATAGACACGATTGCCATGCCCAGTCATTGTGAAGTTTTGGACCGCACCTGATAATTCGCGCAATTTAGCCAAATTAACGGCATCCACATCAGCATTGTGCGTGTACAGACGAGTCGGTTCGATGTCCGCATAAGCAATGGCGACTTGTTCTCCGAGTAAAGTGTAGTGCTCCTCCTCTATCTCGCCGCGTCTGATTGCCCCCAAAAGACTGAGTAGCAACTCATCTTCTTGGCGATGCTGTTCGGTTAGATAGCAAGTTAGGGGGGATAAATTCTCCCACGCGCGTGACTCAAAAGCATAGCGTGACACTTCACCCGCTCGTGCCACTGGCGGTAATTGAAAAAAATCTCCGACACAAACCACCTGCATACCACCAAACGCCTCTTTTGACTCCCGGATGGTGCGACAAACCACATCCACCATATCGAGTAACTTGCCGTCAAGCATCGACACCTCATCAATCACCAACACCTGCGTCTTTTTGATACGCTTCACTAATTTTTCTTTGGTTGTTATTTGATCGAGGTCATAATGCGTAAGTGTGTCTCGGGCACCGATGCCACTCCACGAGTGAATGGTGAGTCCACCAATGTGCGTAGCAGCAATACCAGTTGAAGCCGTAACTGCTACTTTAAGTCCCGCCGCTTCGAGCCACGCTATGTACTGATTGATGACATAAGTCTTACCAGCCCCCGGTTCACCTGTGAGAAAAACATTCGCTCCCGTTTTCAAAATCTCCAAAGCGGTTTCTTGTGTCATGTGGAAATAAGGGTAGCATATTTTTTCGTTTATAGGTTACAATATACCAATATGAACGATGGTTCTTCTGCAGTTGTTTCAATCAGCACTAACGACACAAACACTCCCCTTCGCCCGCGGCGAGTGTCTAAACCTAAAAGCACAAAAGCCACTAAGCCAGTCCACGCCACTTGCACAACACACCAACCACACTCTAAGGTTGCTACCACCAAATCTGCTCTGTTACCAATTATTAAACGCAACCCCCTAGGTCATCTCCTCATTGAAAAAATCCTTCGCGAAGCTGGTTTCCGCGGCGGCATCTCTACTGATAAAAAAGTCCTAGAAAAATACAGCACCGATGAAAGTATTTTTTCTATCTGCCCACAAATTGTTATTCAGCCAAAGAACGCTGCCGATGTAGAAATCGCCACGCAAGTCATTGCCCGCGAGACAAAACGTTTTAGCTCATTATCACTTACCACCCGGGCGGCTGGTACTGGATTGTCGGGCGGCTCACTCACGGATTCAATTGTGATTGATGTTTGCACTCACTTAAACAGCATCGGAGAAGTGGTGGTAAAGTCTGACAAAATCACTTTCACCTGTGAGCCAGGCGCCATGTGGCGCGATGTCGAGAAAAAGCTCAAACGTTATGATGCTTATTTACCGCCCTACACTTCCTCAAAAGACATTTGCACAATTGGTGGTTCAGTGGCTAATAATGCCGCCGGACCGGATTCTCTACGTTACGGTCACTGTGCTGATTGGGTGGAGTCGCTCTCGGTAGTGCTTTATGACGGCAATACTTACACCATCAAACCCCTCACCTACAAAGAATTCAAAGCCTTGGTTAAACACAAACATGCTTACGCAAATATAGCGCGCGAGATTTTTGCTCTCCTAGAGAAAAATGAAAGTGAAATAAATAAAGCCAAACCAAAAACTCCGAAAAATACAGCCGGTTATTCGCTCTGGCACGTTTTGAGTGATGGTGTGGTGGCTTTCAAGCGTGGCAAAGGGACTTTCGATTTAACTCGCCTTATCTCGGGCAGTCAAGGCACTATCGGCATAATCACCAAACTCACGATGCGAGCCTTACCCATCCAACACAACACCACTCTTTTGGTGGTGCCGATATTTGACTTGCAAGATGCCGCCGCGGTGGTTGTCAAATCGTTAAAATACAATCCTATCAACGTTGAATTATTTGACGCCCTGACTTTTGACTTAGCTCTTAAAAATCCTACTTTCTTCAAGCAACGCCTCTCCGGCACAACCTACTACCAGACAATGCTCTCTATGTATGCGACGTATCACATTCGCTACGGTCGCCAGACTCCGGAGTTTACTTTTCTGATCACTCTGGACGAAGAAACTCTGGCTGAACACGAGGTAACTTCTATCATCAAAGACATCAGTACCGCCAAGACACGAGCGCGCGTGGTTAACAATAAACACGAAAAAGAGATGCTTTGGCAAGTTCGCCGAGCTAGCTTTACCCTCTCTAAGTTTCAGGATCCCAGGCGCCGCCCCGCCGCTTTCCTCGAAGATATGACCGTACCGCCGGAAAATCTTTCCAAGTTTTTCCTGGAAGTGAAGCGTTTGTTTAAAGAGTTCAATGTCGTCGCCGCGGTGCATGGTCATGGCGGTAATGGGCATTTTCACTTTTACCCACTACTTGATTTTACACAAAAAATTACCCCTATTCTGGTTGAAAAAATGGCTGAAAAATTCTATAACACCGCTATTAAATACAAAGGCAACATCTGCGGCGAACACAATGATGGTATAATCCGTACCCCACATTTGTCTAAATTGTTTAGTAAACACATTCTGGAATTATTCAAACAAACGGAACACATTTGTGATCCTGATGATATTTTTAATCCCGGTAAAAAAGTTAATCCACGCTTTGACATCAAGACGACGATGCGCCAGACCAATTAATCTGAAGTATTAAAACCAAGCAACGCTTCGGCAGTTATTTTTTTCTAACCACTGTGACTTTTGTGGATTTTAGACTGTTACGACTCTGTGATTTTGGACGCGCTCTTTTGATGGCACTATTTGGCAGCCACTTACCTGCCTTGGGATTGTGGTGCGGGCAACCCGGCCAACAACACGGTCGTCGCTTCCCTTTTCGTAAATCCTCACCCAATCGGATTAAGTGCTCTTGGCGAGTCTCCGCTTTTTTTACAATCGTTACCCAGCAAATCCACTCATTACGAGCTAGTGGCGTTAAGCTATTCCATGCCTCTAAACTGTCCGCATCAGCCAAAAACACCTTTTGCATATCGCTCGGTAAACGATGAGTAGTGCCGCTAAGAATTGATTTTTGCGTCATTTAAGCATTATAAAGTAACCACTTAATCCTTACAGGCCCCGCATATGTGGTGAGCGAGGATCAAGAGCCGCACAATTACCATCTACTATTACCAGGGTTGGTTCAGGAGTAATTACACAAATCCCACCAGCTCCTTCCTCGTAATTTAGGCGCTTCTCTAAGCGCTGATATTCACTTGCTAACTCTTCTAAAAGTTCCACATTGCTACCAACGGTAGAGTAAACATGATAGAAAGACGGACCACCGCAAGGCGCTTCCCCCATCGGCAGTGAACGACAATCCTCAACCCGCGTCGCTGCCAAAGACGTGTTGGTTTTAATCTTTTCCGCAACCACTTGAAGCTGACTAAGTGTGTCGACGACTTTTATCTTATAAACTAAACCCATCCCAATTATTACTCCAATGATAATAGCAATGATCGTGACTTTTTTATCTGTCATAGAAGTTTATTGTACAACAAAAACATCAGACTCACATCTATATTGCAGTGTGAAAATGATCCTCCGCCAAAATTTACCGCCAGTCTGATCTGAGGAGCAATCCACACTGAGGATAAGCCTTCTTTCCCCTAGGTAATTTTTCGGCAAATCTGACCTGGTGGACTATAGGGGTGATTTACCGAACCAGTTTAGAGAGTATTTAATGAAATTTTGGGTGACGTATCAGTCCTGTCCTACACTGCGCCATTTACTCGATAAATAGTGACTGTGCAAAAGTAGTTACAGATTTTTTTACGCTGATATAATGAATATGCAAAAGATAAGTGTCGTTCAGTATAAACACTAGCCCCCACTACGCAAATAGTGGGGGTTTGTGCGTTAAGGAGTCACTCCTCAACAACAGACGCATCGCATTGGTATGTACGAATACTGCCGTTGTCCCTTTGCGGGGGCGCGGGTAGCAGGTCTACGCCTGTAACGACCTGTGACTCAGTAACTGCAAAAGATTGCGACCCTCGATCTGAGCAACTAGATTCCCTTTGCTACTGTAGGACTACCATGTTCATACAGCACCGCCGTTTGGCTAGTTGAGTGAGGAAGGTGTCGCGAGTTTTTCTATAAGTATTTCTACCATAATAGGCTCGTTAGACACCCGAGGGTTAAAGTGTCATTCAGCCGAAGCTAAATGACCCCACTATTATAAAACACCAGTAATTATGGTCAAGAATGCGCTATTCAAGCAAATTCCAGCGATTTCGGTAATCATCTGCTTGTGGTATTTTGACTGGGTAGCCGGTGCGATCGAGGCCGAGTTGAAAGAGTCTCATTGGTGTGTCTCTGCGTCCATCTTTTCCGTTCAACCAGTTTTGGTGTGAAGTAGTGACAAAATCTGCAACCACCTTACTTGGTACAACGTAAAATTTAAAACCACCATTGTCGTGAGCAATTGAAACAAAGCAGTAGAAAAGATTTTTGTCACGGATCTGTTCATGTTTATCTGCCATACGCCACTGACCAGCCACGCGACCACATTGCTTATTCGTATATTCTTTATTGTTGGAATGGGTTTTTACCTCCAGACGGCTCATCTTTCCCGTACGAGGGTTTGAAATAAGTATGTCAACGCTCTTAGTGTTACCTAGCGTCATGTTGGCGTCAAAGCCATGCAATGCAAGTTGTGATAAAACTGCAAATTCTCCAGCAAGGGCAACGTGATGTTTAGAGAGGGACGTCATGTTTATTTGTAGTCATTAATAAACGCACTCTTATACACCTCATTAATTGAGCCCATTTTATCTATTGCCTGACGTGTTTTAGCATCAGCCAAATCAAGTGACAGTAACTTTCCATCGACCTCAGCACACACCAAAACACGTCGATAGAGACCAGGGTTATCCTTCACATAATCAGCTGCTCCTTTTATCTTCGGCAACGCGTCAGCAAACTGAGTCCCATGCGGATCAACGATATCGGCCACAATCTTACCGTTTGGTTGTTTATGGAAGAAAATGAAGTCTGGTCGTAAAAGCATTGTCTCGCCAGCGTCTTCGTAAGTGATACCGAGAGAGTCCTGACTTGGTCGTGAAGGGTTGCGATACCAGCCAACAAGTGACGGTTTCTTGAGTTCAATTTCCAACACCTTCTCCTCCCACGAGTTACAGTCAAATGGAAAACTCCCTTCTTCATCACAAAGTAAGTGCTTTGCAAAGTGCGGCAATTTTTCTTCCTTACCATTTGGCTTTCGTACTGTTGTCATTTGCAGCCATGATTTAGGCACCGCCAGATCTACATCCAGAGGCTCTGCGCTCATTTCACGAATTTGACGATACACCTCTTGCCGTTCATCAGAAAGTTTTTTGATTGCTGCCTTATGTTCTTGTAGCCACTTATTAGTTAGGACACCTGCCGCAGCCTCAAGTTCATCTTTAATATTTGAAACAAGACCAAGCGACGCAACTACAGTATGAGATTCAATCAGTTTTTCTTCCTCGTCATCAATTGTAGTTAACTTGCCGGCCAAATATTCACTGTAACTAGTCGCAAGATCAGGACTAAGCACACGAGCAGCAGAACGGTACGCATCTTCAATCACAAGTATGTCAGCTGACTCAACAAAATCATCAAATGTCATTCCTTTAGTTTCGACATCTGCTCGCACTGTCTTACCCTCTACCGTCAAGACAGACTTCTTCGCATCTTTAATCTGTGCAGCAAATTTCGTTCGCGCTTTATCGAGCACCTTATGCATTTCAGCGTGTGCCTTCTTTCCTGCGTCTCTAACCAATCCATCCACGGCTAGTTCATGAGCGAGTGCTGTAAGGCGTTTAATTGGCCGCGTTTGGCGTTTAGGCAGAGTTTGTGATGGTAGCGTAGCAAACACATCCCAGACCTCTTTTGGCACAGCAGGATTCGGTAGCATTTCTTTAGGATTGATGAGGATACGTCGTTCTGGTATCTCTTCACCACCCTCCCCTGTCATAAGCTGAGTAACTACCGCCTCGACTGACTTCTTATCAAATTGTGGAAGTAAACAATCCACCGCGTTTAAACGATCGTTACCAGGAATGCGACGAGCCAATGGAGTCCGGACCATTCGCCCAAGCAACTGTGTGATATGTGTCTTGTCTGTAGCGCGCCTGAATGACACCATTACTTCTGCACGTGGGCAATCCCAACCAGTACTAATAGCATCTTTAGCGATGAGTATACGGACCCAGTCTGACTCCTGTACACGCTCTGGTGAAATATACGGGACCGAATAGCCGCCAAATTCCTCAGTCTTGTGCTCTCCAAATACATTAGCGACTGAATCAATCGGCAACTCTGGCCATTCCTTAAAGATCGTGTCGAGCCATGTACCAATTTCATTATGATCTGGAGAGTTAGGGACCTGCAACACCATAAGTGGCAACACGGTATCTGCGTCATCTTGCTGCGCGCTGTACTCTTGCCATGCATTTGAAATGTCTCGTAGCTTTGCTGTACCACGACGTAACAGAACTGTAGAAAAATCGCCTGTCTCATCAGGAACATCAAGGTTAATGGTGTCTTTGAGCAATCCTGACTCTTGCACCTTCTTTGTATCAACTTCTACATGGGGTAGCGTACTTCTACCCTGCATCCCTGCTACAGCATCATTAAAGCGCTGAACAGTTGCTGAAATACCCCACACAACTGGGATACCTGGAACATTACCGGTGCCATTAATCAACTGCTTTACAATCGTTGGCTTTCCGTCTCCATTTGTCTTTCCTCCTTCCTTCATTCCTCTATGGGCTTCGTCCAGGACTAGGTACAGTGTCAGATCTGGATCTTCAATTGTATTGCGAATAACATCCCAGATAGTGTGCTGTCGCATGTCAGGCATGATTGTCATCTGTCCACGACTTGTTTCTAGCGCTGGATCATTTGGATCATGTCCACGGACCAATAAGCTATTCTTTGACAACTTTTGCGTATTTAAAAAGTACACCTTCCCTGCTTGAAACTTATCTGCGGCAAAGGAGTTACCAACAGTTACCAAGTCAGATACGGTTAGTTTGTCTGACGCTTCTTGCAAACGCCAGCGTGACTGTTCGTTAAGCGAAGGGTCATCACTAAACCAAATCACCACAGCTGATGGGTCTGGCTCAAATTCATAGTCATCATTACCGAAAAATAATGACTCAAACACAGCTGCTGCCATCACTGTTTTACCTGCACCAGTAGATGCAGTCAAAGAAAACGCATGCTTGTCTCCGTCATCATGCCAACGCTTGCGCGCCTTCTTGAGACGTTCAAGAACTTCCTTCACTGCTTCGTCTTGGTAATCTTTAAGGGTAAATTTCATATGTTAACGGCCGAATGAAAATCGGAAATTATTCAGGTACGACTCGTACAAGCGTACTGGCTCGACCGTGTCTGGTAATCGTCGCGCAACGGACTGAAATCTACGGTCATCATCCGTCACGATGTAGACAATCTTTACTCCCTCCTCCGCTTCTACCGCCTTACAAAAAACTGCTGCCTGATCGAGATCAACGAGCAATCCATATGTATCAGCCACATCCCAACCACGCTTTGGCACTGAATCAATGCGCCGACCAGCACTCCCCGCTCGCATCCAGAGCAACGGCGCAACACGAGCAAAAGCACGATTATGACCGACCGCAATTGGCGTTTCGTAGGTAAGGGTGAAGAACTCTGCATTTTCATCAAACCCCTGAGCCATCGGAAACTCATCGGTGAATTTGTAGTCACCTTTAATCTTTTTTCCTTCTGGTGTCTTGCCTGTAATAGCGGCGGCAATACGTGGCTTGGTAATGTAGTCACAGATACCCCACTTCTCCCACTCAGCGTCACCAGGTCTTAACCCTGACTCAAGTAAATTAGTCTGATCATCAGCTGAAACCTCATTATTTGTAATAAGAATTGACTGTCTACTTCCCTTATCCAGTTTATTTAACCTCATTAGAGCATGTGCAGTTGTTCCTGACCCTGCAAAGAAGTCCAACACAATTGCATCAGGTCTTTCAGCAACAAAAAAACGTAAAAGATCCTCAACAGCATAAAGCGACTTCGCGTAATCAAACGCACGCAATCTACCTAGGATGGCATTGATCAATGTTGTACCATTTTCAGATGCGTTATGGGAACTAACGTGCCATTGAGTAGGAGGTACTCTTGAATCATTATCAATATCACTACCACTCTCTGATAAAAGTTTCCAAGCAATCAAAGACCCGTCCTCAGCTCGACCTTCTATGTGAAAATCACCTGAACAGACTGCTTTATAGGCACCGTCAGGTAGATAGTTGATTACATAACCATATTTTGTCTTCTTACCTACCCTTACTCTCCCTTGTTTTAGTCTTTGAAGGAATTCGGTACGACGTACAACCTGCCATCGACCTTGCTCACCATTACTTCGTAATGGTAAAACAGCGACAAGACCTTTTTTAGCCGGTGCTTCATTTACCCCCATTGGCAAAGGTTCGCCAACTTCGACCACACGCGGTATACCTGTAGGATTAACATAGATGGGATAAAAACCATTGGGAACGTCTTTCCTTAAGGATGAAGTGCCGCGTCGCATCATAGACGTCCATTCTGGCGGAACTTTTTTTGTTAGCTGTGAAGTTTGTTTTTTGGCAACCTGGTCACTCTTTGATTCATTAAAGTAAATTGACCATTCTGAAGAAAGGTTCAGACGTGCAGGCACAACACTGCCGAACATTACGATAAATAGATATTCGTCCGATCTTCGGAAACCATTTCGCGATGACCCTTTGGGGTTAATCGCAGAAGAAATCATCTGGATACGCGCGTCAGGGAAAGTTTGCTCTAAAAGCAAGCCCAGTCGCAAATATTCCTTCTCATCAATTGTGACAATCAGAACTGAATCCTCCGGCTTGAGTAGCTCCTTCGCAACCAGTAAACGTCGTTCCATCATCGCCAGCCACTTTGAGTGACGATACAAATCCTCTGACTCAACGTAGTCATTGTTGTACTTCCAGTCTTTTGCTCCGGTGTTGTAGGGAGGATCTATGTAAATTACGTCGATCTTACCGCGATGAGTGAACGTCAACGCCTCAAGTGCGTGAAAGTTTTCGCCATTTATGACTGTGTGGTATGGCTTATCTTTGCCCCGCTCAACCTTACCCGTACTCACAAGCCCAGGGTAAATGTAGTCACGAAATTCAGCTACAACAACCAGGTCAGCCACATCGACTGTCTGCTTCTCTTTATCTTCTCCAGTTAGCTCAAGTGTTGCGATTTGTTTCTTAGCTTTGCGTTCAACAGACAGGACCTTCCACAAGCGATCATCGCCCTTAGCCGTAGTCCCTCTCGGTGGGAGAATACGAACTTTGTCACCCTTACGGACCGGCCGGCCAGGCAGTTCTACACTCTCAGGTTTATGTCGTTCAAAGTTGAGGCCAAATGAACGACGTGAGGAAAGCACCTTAAATTCACGTTCCAGTTCTTTTCCAAGTTCCGGATTATTCGCTTTTGCTTGTGCAATTAAATCAGTAAGACGTGACATTAAAAATTACCCTTGGTGCCCCATCAAAAAAGCCATTCAGGTGCATTTAGTTTAGCATTTTGGGCTTATTCTCTCAATTATTTGGCTGTATATGGGGGTTTGGCAGATCATTTCGGCAAGAGATGCCATACTTAGCAGCAGCTGTTGTTAGCGCATTATCATTTGTGACAACCACATACTCTTCAGCAAAGAGTGTGTCCCTGATTTCACGCTCAGCGAGAACATAAGCAAGTATTAACGCATCAGCTGCACCTTCAGCAGTAAATAATCTAACCAGTCTTAAGTTACCTCCCTCATCAGCCATGATTTGTTTCAAGACTTCAAGATGTTTAGTTTTAACCGTCAGTATTTCAATCCCTACGTCATCAATAAACGAAGGTTTTTCGCCATATGCAGTATGCTCATCAACCACTTCTTGTATTGTACACAGGTCATTTCTGCGTGGACCTTGGCGCAAAGTAGTCAGGTTAAGTGAATTTGTATCCAGTAAGTATTTCATACACCAAAACGAGACCTGTACTCACGAAGAAGTCGACCTGATAAACTTTTGCCCTTTCTGAATAAAATGTTGCGCACCTGCTCTCCAGTTACGGCTCTTCGACGCTCTGCAAGCAGTACTTCGCGAGAGAAACGAACGCCATTATATTTTGCGTATCCCTGCACCTCTCCAACTGGCCGTGGACTGCCAGGACGGCGGTCGATTTCCTGTTTTAGTTGTCTACGCAACTCGGTAGCCAATACTGGATCAATTTGCCTTAATTCAAGTAGTCTTGATATACACATACTCGGAGTAACTTTGAATCTTCTAGACAACACCTTTAGATCATCAACTGAATTTGCCGTCTGTCCGACTATCTCGTGAGATGGTATTAGAAACTCTCCCACAATCGAATATACCTCATTTAAATAAGGTGCTTTTGAGTCGGCGGTTCGATGATTGAAGACAAACTTATTCATCGCCATACTCACAAGCATGGCGACAAGAGTAAATGTTTGTCTTCCAGCCGGCTCAATGATGCGCGGATTTTGATCACCATCTTTTGTATTTATAAAAATAAAGGGAAACCTTTGATCTTTAATACAAAAACCGCTCACATCAACGTCTCTGAGTTGCTGTGGCATGTACGAGTATGAGCTAAATGAAACAAAGATATTATTTCTTTCTGTGCACTGAACCAAATACTCAACCACACCAGTTTTTGGTCGACTGCGTAATGCGTTCAAATCGACACCAAGTGCAGTTCGCAATTTCTCCGCCAAGACGGTGGTGGACTCTTTGGCTTTAACCGACGCGGCAATTAGTCCAACAAAATTATTTGTTGGAGCATCGCGTAAAATGAATTGTCCGAGAAAGATTTGTTTACGACTAATATCACGCACAATGAGTTTAATATCCTCCACCTTTAATCTGCCACGAGAGTGGAGACTGAACTCTTTTTTGACAGGAACTTTTGATTCAATTTGAGTCTTGTAGTCACGAAGTTGTAACCTTACATGCTCAAGTGGAGCAAAGAAAAGTGGGTAAGGTACATCTGCCCTAAATGCTAGTTTTTTAAGATTTTCAAAAGTAATTATTCCGTCAACGAGCGCTCTTTGGTAGTCAACATACTCAGTAACAGGACCAATGTTAAGAAGCGCCAAGAATACCTTACGCTCAATTTCTACGGTACCATCCTGAAGTCTGACTATTAATGTATCTTGCATGTAACACTGGACCAATTACGGTATCAGTGCCACAGACAAGTGGTTCTACGAGTAAATTGGCCAATTGTACCGAGTATACGCTCATAACTGGCGCAATCAAGGGCATATGATCTCCTGAAGCAAAATCAATATTTAATTGTATTACCACCTTGTTACTGCAAGATATAATGAACAAATGACGAATGATGTAGGCAGAAATGACCCATGTCCATGTGGCAGTGGAACGAAGTATAAAAATTGCTTTGGCATGAATCTAATGACATGCTCTGAGTATGTGGCAGTCTACCGATCTGAGCTGGAAAAAAGTCATTCAGAGAAAGATAAGTTAGTTTTTCAATTTTTCACTGATACACTTGAAGATATCGGGGCCATCTTTGCAAAAAGTGATAAAGGTCATGAATTAATTGCATCACGTGTGCAGCTGATTGCCTTGTTTACACTAGTAGATGTACTGGCTAGCTACTGGTATGAGTATCGAAATCGTATAGGTACCGGAACGCCAAGGGATAGATTTGCGTCTTGGCTAAGTGAGTTCTGTTATGTGCCTGAGAATAAAGAATTTATCGGTAGTGAATACGAAAAAATATCAATTGATCGCTTGTATGAATTACGTAGTTCTCTCGTGCACTTTTTTGGCTTAGCAAGGACAGCTGTTGATACATTCGGTATTGCTCCAAACGACGATGAGGCAAGATCGACAATGTTAAGTTTTATTAAGCAACAGAAGAACAAAGGTACACGGATGTATTTGATTGAAAGTAAGAAACTTCATTCATTAATTAGTGAAGGTGCACTCCTAATGCTTGGCAGATGGTCAAAAATAATTAAAGACTCACAAACTGATGAAACAAAAAAATGGTCACACATTGAAGGGATTGATCGAATTTACACCAAAGTAATGAACGAGGGTGCGGTGCGTGTACGCTACAAGTAAACCCCCTAGATAGTTTAGGGATTAACAGCACGTGGCTTTGCACCATCAGCTGGACCAATCACACCATTCTTCTCCATGAGATCTTGAATAAATGCTGCGCGACTATAGCCAATGCGGAGTTTACGCTGTAGGTATGATGTTGAGCATTTACCGGCTTCACGCACAGCCTGTACCGCATCATCGTATAAGTCATCAGTGTCGCCGATAGGCATTGGACCATTTTCTTCCTCCTCTTCAATTTCAGACAAAGCATCCCGGTCTAGGAGTACTTCACGTGGTGTACTGCCATTATGAGGACCGATGATGTTGTTTTCTTCGAGCTTATCCATCAGTGAAGCAGCGCGACTGTAGCCAATGCGGAGAACTCGCTGGAGCATTGAAGTGCTGGCCCTGCCGGTTTCAACTACAAGCGAACGAGCGGCGATGTATAACTGATGCTCATCAATCGCAGCTGGTTGATTGCTGTATTGAGTCAGGGTATTGACTGCTTCCTCCAGTTTTGTGAGACGATCAATAACGGCAGACATATCATCGTGCAGGCTTTGTTGGTTTGCCTGTATTTCTTTGAGTAAAGCGATGATGTCTGCGTGTTCCATATGACTATTGTAGCAAACTTACTCCCTGTTAGCTTGCTTGGCTTTTTCCGTAATAAACGAATCAAGTATCAAATTAGCCTGTGCATCAATCAGGTCACGAAATGTCTCAAGTTGCTCATCAGTAAGCGTTGGGTCGTTCACTATTTTCTTGAACTCATCGAGTGGGGTCATAAATTCTTTACTCTAATACCCCTGGCTGAGATAGTTTGGTTATATCTTCGGGACCAAGTAGTCTAAATTGCTCGTTTTCAAATACGAAGTAGTGGCTTTTGATGTCTTCATACACCCAGGTATCACAGAACACATCACTCTCCGGTCCAAAGGTGTCGAATTTTGGCATCATGTGTTTTGGGTTAATAATGATGAGGTTACTATCTGGTCGGTAATCGAAACTCTCGTGAAAAGCGTACGGAAACGGGAACACTTTACCGGTCTCAAGATCAACGACTGCAAACATCTGCCCCCAACCAGTAAACGCCCAGTCAGAGATAGCGTATTTACCACCAAAATCTACTTCACCGCTGTCTAGAGCAGCTTTATGGTAACTGTAGAAGCGTTTGGCGACTGGATGACTGTCTTCGTCAAGTGTGGCAATGGGACCAGTGTATGTCGTTGTGGCTGAAAAATCTTCAAATTGACCGTATTCTTTGGCTTGCATGAATACATCGCGGTAATAGATCTGGCATGGCAACAAATCCGCGTCAGCTATAGTAACTGAGGTTGTGGTGGTGGCATTACAACCCATCTCCTCCCATGATTTTTGTCTTGCGCTATCAACTTCTTCAAGTGACGCAAATGGATTGGCTTCAAGGTAGCGCTTTACCCAATCATCAGTGGCGATGTTGTATTCTTCACGACCTGCTTCTGTATCAGGGTAGTCAGAAGGACAAATTGCAATGACGGGGACAGATGGGGAGTTTATTTCATTTAGGTAAGCATAAGTAGCCATTGCAGCCAATGCTATGAGTATTAGGACGAGGTAAGTAAATATTTTCATCGTTTGTTAAGTAAAATTATCGTCAGTTGTCCCTATTATTTTCTTCTGCTTCCTTCCACATATAGTAGAAACCAACTGTTAGTGATAACGTAAACCATACAATTGGGGTTATTGTATCGTTCATATTAATGTTGCTGTATACCCACCCCACGAGTCCACCTATAAACATTATTGCAAAGCCTTTAAACATAATAGTTGAATTTAGTAACCATAATAGTCTCGCCACTGTGACCTGTTGTTGACACAGCCCGAGATAGCTTCTTCTTTTGATGGAAATCGATCTGCACCGACCTCGTCTTTATATACGTAGTACCCTGCACTAGTGTCACCCTTAAACTTCACCCTACTTTCACACCAAGAACTATCCCTGAAATGAATCACGAGTGTCCAAGTAGCCCATAGAATAAAAATTATCCCTACGCCAGAAATTAATTTGTGCTGTTTAATGAAAAGTTGCATTTTACTTACGATGAATTTTTAAATACAAAAAGCCCACTGCAAGGTAGGACCGAAGTCCACGCGACACCTTTCGGCGCACGGCACAAGGCGTGACCTCTTACAATGGGTTCTTTATCGCCTTGTGACTTACTTATTCGCACCATGCCGCTATCTCACGACCGCGGGTTAGGTGACTATGTTGTCTGGTAATAATACGCTCATTTATGGCTAATAACAACAATAAAAGCGTGTATCCACTCAAGGAGACACGCCCGTATTGCTAATTCTTGAGTTGCTGGATCAGTTCCGACGCATCCTCCTTCGTCATTGAGTCAAGGTTGTTAAGCAGTTCTTCACGACCTTCTTCTTCCGGCAAACTCATAATTAATTCCTTTAGGTATGACTTCTGTTTGTCGGTAGCCATGAATGCTGATGCAATTTCACTGTTATTGACTCCGAAGTCAGACGTAGCCGGTGAACCATCAAGCGTAGGAAACTTAACAGCGTTAGTCACTGCTGCAATAAACGCTCCCGAATGAGCCCACTTTACGCTTTTGGACAGATACCGATTTTCCATTGAGAGTACATTTATTCCATGCCCGATCCCAAGCACCCGTCCGTCAGAGGTCTTTAATACGCATTTATAGGCAATCAGCCCGGGGTTGTTGAACGCCGCTAATGCCTCGCGATCCTCTTCAAAAGTGGCAACGAATGTGTAGCTTCCAATGTTCTTCGCTATCTCTGCTTTGATGGGATGTACTTCTGGTGTTGGTGGCTTCTCTGCGACAGGGTAATGTCCTTGGAGTCGTCGTGGTCTGGCGTAGGTAGTGTTATTCATGATTCATTTTGGTTAATCGCTTAATTATGACGGTCTTTGGTTTGATGGTGACAGAGATGAGGTCGCCTAGTGAGAATCCAGCCGCTGCAAGGCGTTTATCTGAGATTCTGATACATGGCTCGTCTTTGGACCGTCTCTCGCTTACAACGGCAATTTTGCGGCTCATACAGCGTGTTTTGCTTTAGCTGGCTCCACTTGCTTACGATGGAACAGAAATACCGTCTTTCGCATACTCTTAAGTTCACCAGTCGCTGGATCTTCTGACTCAATGAAGGTGATGGAGCGTAGGGCTTTTTCACCCTTCTTTACCTGAAACCCATACTTTAACCAGCTCGCAAACGGCATGGCATCAGTGTGGGGGTTAAACTTATTCGCAACAGCCGTACCCCAACGTTCGGCTACTTGTTGCTTCACCATCTCGAGTGTCTTCTCACTGCCACGGTATGGGCTCATGAGTGGCATATCAATCACGTCTTTTACTTGCTTCATAATGTTTGTCTTAGCGCCGCACTGAGGTGATCAATGCAAATGAAGCGGAGCGATATTAATGCTTCATTCATACGATGAGTCATGAGAACTGTTGCGTCGTATGGGTGTATGGGGGGACTGATTCGGTATGGGACTCCCAGAGGCAAAAGAGATACGGGGTAACGGTATGTCTCGGTCCTATGCAGTGATTTCACCTTGGTAGTTGACTGTTGTTTATATAGAACAGTACAGGGAGAAGGATTATACGTTCAAAAATATAGCTATTTGCCTGGTAGTGCTTGTATTGAGCATTTACCTGGTATGCACAGTTGGTTAGTAGGTGGTTATGCCTGGTAATTCTTACCCCTCTTTAGAGGGGGAGAATACCAAGCACACCGTAACCCCCCCACTGTGTTTTAATCATGTTTCAGGGATTCACTGCAGGACCAGCATCGACGCGAGATTTAACAGGGTGTCGTGGGACTCTGGTTAAATAGCAGTACTACATCATGTAGTGGTTAGTTCTTTAAGTTCTTTGTATGGAAGCAATCAATAGCATTACGCAGCGAGTTTGTCCTAAGTGTGACTATCACTGGATAGTACGGGTTATGAAGCCCAAGAAGTGCCCTTCGTGTCAAACAAAGTTGCGGTGTGACAGTTGATGGAGAGGTAGACGAAATGAATATGAAAATGAAAATGCACATAAAAACCCGCTGCAAACGGGCTTTCATCTCTTATTCTTTAAATTTGTCTTACCTATGGATTATAACAAAGTCCCATTGACGGACGCTGACATTGTCAATCGTGCCATCAAAACACTTACCGGTAACGAACGACGCTGGTTATTGTGGCGTCTAGAAGATGGTGGAAAAAAGATACCCTATACCAAGTACAACAAATACGCGAGTACAACCAACCCCGATGATTGGCTGACTTACGAAGATGTACAAGAGGGTCTGGCTAGTGACGGTGAGTATAGCGGTATTGGTATAGTGCTAGACGGAACAGTGCTCGGCGTTGATTTAGATGACTGTCTCAATGAGTCACACGAACTAATTAATCCATTACTCGAAGCATTTGTCGTTGCTGCAAATACCTACACGGAAATATCGCCGAGTGGCACAGGCCTTCACTTGCTATTTAAGCTCTCTACACCAGTAAAATGGCCAGCAAAACGTCATGGTAGCATCGAGGTCTACACACAGCAGCACTACCTTACTTTCACAAAAAATCTCTACGTTGCAAACCTCGTGCGGACCATTTCACCCGACGAGGCACTGAACCTGCTCGGAACTATCGGATATCCATGGTCTCCTGTAGATACATCAAGTCAAATTGCATCAAAATATAGTTTTGTGCAATCGACGTCAGATTATGAAGCTGTGAAGCAAAAAATGTTCTCATCGAAGCACGGCACTGAAATTGAAGCCCTGTACAACGGTGACACATCACAATATGGTGGTGACGTTTCGCGAGCTGAAGCAGGACTGGTAAAACACCTGGCTTATTGGGCAGACAATGACCGGGATGCGGTTAGATCACTTTGGCTTAGCTCACCACTTGCGCAACGTGATAAAACACAACTGCGCGATGACTACGTAGAGCGTACACTCAATTTTAGTGTAGCAAGTTCAAACGTAGATATCGAGCACCAAATCACCACTTCAACGCCGTTAAATGGCTCTGAACCGTCATTATTGTCTGACCAATCAGTACGTAATGCGTTCCTTGCGGTAGAGACAGATATGGTTGACTTTCTGAAGCGAGATATACAAGTAGTATGGGACGTGGAGCAACTTATCACGCAAGGATCACTTAACATGATCGCCTCACCACCACATCAGGGCAAAACGTTCATCGCACTGCATATAGCACTTTGTTTAGCACATGGTCTATCGGTGTTTGGAAAATTTAAAGTGCCACAGGCAAAAAATGTGATCATTATTAACGAGGAAGACGTACCGGCAGAAATTCAAGGTCGCCTAAAGAGTATGGCTCCAAAATCATGTGATAAAGGTCGCATCACTTTGTACCCGTTAACTGGTCAAAAAGTATCGCCAGAATGGGCGGATGTTGTTATCGAGCGCGCCCAAGCACACAACGTTGGTTTAGTGATACTTGATAACCTAGCAGCATCGAGTCTAGCTAATGAAAACGAAGCACATGCGATGCAGGCTGTCATGGACTGTTTTCGCAAAATAATGAAAGCAGGTATTACAGTTATCTTCATCCACCACGACCGTAAAGGTCAGTCAGCGGATGATGCTCCGTCATTAGATCGTGCTCGTGGTTCAGGTGTTATAGCTGCTGCTGTACATGGCTACTTAAGCGTGCAGTCAATGCCAGACGATCAGTTTAAGATTTCGCAACTGAAACTTAAGGCTAATGTTGCCAAAGTGAAGCCGTTCGTAGTAAAGATGGACACAACTGTAACCGCAGATGCTAACTTCCGCTACGAGTTTGAGTATCTTGGTGACTACAATGCTGAACTCACTGCTGTAGACAAGATGCAAGATAAAGTAATGCGTTTCTGTCGAAGCAAGGGGCCATTACCATTTACACGCAAAACGCTGGTAAGTGCAGGCGTGACAAAGTCGACTGAGGATCGAACATTCCGAGACGCACTAGACTGGATGGTTAAAAATGGTTATCTCACCTCGCAAAAATTGAGTGACTTAGCACCAGAAAAGTATCAATTACTGGACGAAGATACGCATCGGAAGAATACGTTGGTGTTTACCGCAACACTGAAACTGCTTGATGAAGATGGTGGAAACTCATCACTTGGGTCAGACCAGGACCTCAGTAACATTCCATTTTAGTTAGGGTTGGAAATAACACAGGCTGGACATATTGCATTGTCCGGCTTTTGTGTTGTATAATAATAGTAAGAGCTGTATTGCTCGTAACGCAGGGACTAAACATACGTTTGGTCACTGAGAGCTCTAAACGCAAAACTTACAATACCGCAACCTTTGTCTTCCTCGCCAAACTAACAAAACCGAAATAGCAACCTAACATTTTTATACTTTCGCACTTACATTACCGCACCCCAAGAGTCACACAACACCTAAATAAGCAAAATTACACGCTTTCATAAGCGACTACGAGTAACCTGATCACCAATTCAGGTTATTACTGTTAGTTTGCGTGGTGTATTTCGGCACCGCACAGCTCGGCGCATTACAAGTTAAATGAAAAGGCGAAACAATCGCAAAGGAGCACTGACTAGACCGAAGACAGAAAAAGTACCAATCACAGAGCGTTTACTGGTCCCGCATGACTTCACACCAGTAATCTCTGTTGCAAAGTACCGTTCATTAACAAAAGACACCGTCTCACCTGATCAAATTGTACTCAGACGACTACTGTGTATAGAAAAGTTGTGTCGAGGCGTTATAATCTCAGAATTACGTAACCATGGCTAAAGAATCATTAAGATACATACAAAAGACGACATACGCACCTGCTAACTATGCTGGCTTCGAGGGTCTTTGTTATGTTCGAGTGTCAGACAAAAAACAAGAGATCGAGGGGCATGGACGCGAGAGTCAAGAGACTCGTTGCAAGCAGGAATTAGAGAAGCTAAATGTCACTTATGCAAAGACATTCTTCGACACAAAAACTGGTGCTGGTGATTTTATGCAGCGTCCTGCTATGCGTGCATTGCTGGCATACATTGATGCACATCCACACAAAAAATTCATTGTAGTTTTTGACGATCTCAAGCGGTTTGCTCGGGATACTGAGTTTCACCTCCGACTACGACAGGAGTTTAAGTATCGCGGTGTTATCCTGCTCTGTCTCAATTTCCAGTTCCAAGACACACCTGAGGGTGAATACATTGAGATAATGTTTGCTGCACAAGCACAACTCGAACGTAAGCAGAATGCTCGACAAGTAATTCAAAAAATGAAAGCACGACTTGATGCTGGCTATTGGCCATTTCGAGCAAAGCGTGGGTACACTTTCAAGAAAATTGCAGGCCATGGACGATTACTGGTACCAAATAAACTCGGTGTTACTCTTATAGCTGAGACTCTGCGCAACTTTGCTACTGGCATACTCCCTCGACCTATTGATGTGGCAACATATCTAGTCGAGCGGAACTTCTGGCCAAACCGTAAGCCAGACAAATGTCTGAGTGATGTGCACGATCTACTTCGCGACCCATTCTACTGTGGTCGGATTGAATATACACCATGGGATGTTCTAGATGTTAAAGGTAAGCACAAAGCTCTAATCAGTCTCGAGACGTTTCAAGCAATACAGAACAGACTAACAGCGCTTGAGGGTCCAAAAAGCTTGCGTGAAGACAACTCAGAGGACTACCCACTACGAGGTCTTCTTGTTTGTAGTGAATGCGGTAAACATCTCAGCGGTTCACCAACGATTAAGGCAAACGGTAAAAAGTTTGATTACTATTTCTGCCAGGAGCGGGGGTGCCCGTGGTACAGAAAGTCTCATCCTGCATCAGTTGTTCATCAACAATTCAACGACACACTTGAAGCAAATAAATCAACAGAAGAATTGGCCGCGGTTGTCTCTGCGGTATTTGATGCTGTCTGGGGAGATGAGGTTAAAGCTTATGAATGGCAACGACAAGTGATGCAGTCAAAGCATGATGAGTTGAAGCGAGAGATCAAAAAATTGGTGTTAGCTTCTGTATCATCAAAGAGTGATATAGTGCGTAAAGAGTATGAATTGCAAATTGAGGACTTAGCCAAACAGCAGAAAGTGCTGGAGCAAAAACTCTCCCTGAAACCTGATACCTCGATACCTTATCGAACCGCACTCAACAAGTGCCAACAGATGCTAAAAGAACCAGCAAATACTTGGGTTTCCTTACCTTTAGAGGAAAAGCATCTCGTTTATTACCTGGTTTTTGATGGAAAGTTAGGATACGACAGAATCAATGGTTATCGAACCGCTGAAACGCAAAGTAAAACAAGGCTATTTGAGCAGTTTGCTACCCACCAGTCTTCTAATGTGGACCTTAGCGGACTTGAACCGCTCACCTCATCCATGCCATGGATGCGCTCTACCGGATGAGCTAAAGGCCCGATTATTTTGTGAGTCGGCTTATTATACTGATTTTTAAATTAAATTCAAAACCCTGAATCCAATCACACAACTTTTCTGCCGCTGGTGGCACTGGGGAGAAAAGTTGATCCTTTAATTAAATAGAAACCGCCGAAAATTCTCTACCCTCTGCCCAGGCCAGAATGTTGTTGACGGTGGTCATAATAATCTCTCTTTTAGCTTCGACGGTATTGAATGCCATATGGGGAGTCATAATGACATTGGGCATATTAAGAAGTTCTTGCTCCGCGGCGAAAGCCCGCCAGACGTTAATATTAAACTCTTCTCGACTATCAACTAATTTTAATTCGTCCTTAAGAAACTCCTCCCCTTCATAGACATCGAGTCCAGCACCCGCGAGCTGCCCTGATTTAAGAGCGTGAATTAAAGCCACAGTGTCAATCAGGGATCCTCGAGCCGTATTGATGACATACGCGCCATGTTTGATTAAGGATATCGACTCCGCATTTAATAGATGGTGATTTTCGGGCGTGGCCGGAACGTGCAGTGTAATAATGTGTGAATTACTAAGCACCTCAGCCAAAGTGCCATATTTTACATCTAGTTGTTCAGCGAGAGTTTGGTCTGGAAAAAGATCAAACGCCCTCACCTCCATATTAAATCCGCGAGCAATTTTACAAACCCTTTTACCAATAGCCCCCGTCCCGATGACGCCAATTGTTTTGCCTGATAAATCAAAACCTTCGTGTTCAGCCACCGCAATGTCTCCAGTCGTCTGTAGCATAGAATACATAGCGTGAACTTTTCGTGACAATGCCAATATTAAAGCAAAAGTGTGTTCAGCCACTGTCTGTGATCCGTAATGCGGGACATAAGAGACCGTAATGCCTTTCGCTTTGGCATGAGCAACGTCGACATGATCGTACCCAGTAGACCGTAGAGCGAGATGTTTTAGATTAGGCATGCTGTCAATCATCGGCGCTGTTACTCTTGAATTAACAAAAACCGACAAAACATCGCAGTCTCTTAAATCCTCTGGTATGCCATCAGTCTCCCCCAACGGTTGCTGGTAAAACACAACCTTGTGGGCTGCCAAAAATTCTTTAACCAATGCTTCTTCATTAACATTATTTGGTGTGATGTAGGCTATTTTCATAGACTGTAAAGTATACACTATTTCAAGCAACTTAAAATTTTTATCTAAAACGCTGTACCAGCAACACAATTGTTGGTGGTTAAAGAAATGGGTATGTTTTTACTCAAACTCTCCCAGTTGGTAAGAATTTGTCCTGTATTCATGTAACAGAATAGTAAATGGTGGGTAATTTTGGGTTACACATACTCCAGTTGGGCAATATAAAGATAGATTTCTCAATATGTAACTTCCAGGAAAACCAAATTCTCTAATTTTCTCTCCCGGTATCACAAAATCCACTATGGTTATGCCTTTATTGAGATGAGTAATTTGAGTGAAAAAACCCGAGACACCCTCAACTTGTCCGTTAAAATAAATCGGGCCTTCGTAAATCGAATCTAGCTTAATTTGAATAACAAGTTCGTCATAAATTCCATTGTTATCTGTATCCCGACCAAAATCACCGACAAACTCGATAAACTTTACCCGGTCGCGCTGAAAGGTATCTTCAACCAGGGGGAGTTCAAACTCTGTAAACCTTACTGGACCAGGCTGTATAGTATCCCTAACAAATTGAAAAGTGTAGGCATGTTCAATGCTTTGTACAAAATGTGAAAGGTACCCCTTTCTTAAG
>DBNX01000033.1 GCA_002299465.1 Patescibacteria group bacterium UBA661 | reverse complement strand
TTTGCTACTCTAGTGCCAATAAATTTTATGACAGCAATTCTTAACAAAAAAGTAATCTTGGCAGTAGCGATGATTGTCGCCGTGGTGGCAGTCGCTATGGGTGCTACTTACGCTGCGTGGCAAGCTAGTGATTACATCGCAGATAATGAAGTAACGACTGCTACTCTCGCTATTGATGCCGTCGGTGCAGCCGCTTTTGGTTCAGATGAAAAACCAGTGTTTGAAACTAATGTATTACCTGGTCATAAAGGACTACCGGTTGATAGAGCCGAAATTACTAATAACAGTAGTGTTCCACTAGACCTTTGGTTTTACATAACGGATGTAGTTGGGACTCCCGGAGCTTGTGATGCTACCAAAATTGCGTGGCGAGCGAGTACACCCGGTAATGGTGCTAATTGGAAAGGATATGGAACAGCTATTGATGGCACCACCTACGAAAATACTTCAGTGGTCGGAAATATCACTGACACTGGTAGTACTACGGCTGGAACATTTACCCTCATAAATCAATTTGTTGGTGTCGGTAATGCAGTAAAGATTGCTAATGCTACTTCTACAAATCCAGCATTAGGCTTTGGTCCTGGCCAAAAGATTGCCATGCGTCAAATTGCTGGCTTTGCCCAAGACGCAAGCTATCCTACTCACTCAGGAACTTGTACTTGGACAGAAGTATTCGTAGGAACCCTTCCTGGTCAATTGCCGGTTAATGTAGTGATTCCTCCAACACCGCCTGTTGTTACACCACTTCCTCCAGCATCTTAATCCCGCTTTTTTCTCAAGTTCACTCCGGTGGACTTGGGGCTAAAGGCACGGATTGCCCTTAATGAATTGCCTTTACAGAGTTTATGAAGTCGTTCTTTAACATTTTGTTCGGTCTTTCGGTAGCCACTTTCATTCTGCTGGCCTTGCTACTTTTGTTGTCGGTGTTTAGATTGCCTTTTTTTCCGCTGGAATCAAGGTCGGTTCTCACTGGCTCGATGGCGCCCGCCATTCCAACTGGCAGTGTTGTCTTCATCTATCCGCAAGCGTCTTATGGGGAGGGTGACATCATCACTTTCCGCCCGGCTGGCAGTGCGGTCGCCCTCCCCATCACGCACCGGATTGTGGCAGTGCTCCCACAAGGAGATGGTACCACCCACTTTGTGACGATGGGTGACGCCAACCTAGCGGAAGACGCCGAGACAATCTCTCACTCCGATATCTACGGAAAAGTGATCTTTCACATTCCGTGGCTCGGACTACTACTAGACTTTGTGAGAACTCCGCTTGGCTTCGCTCTCCTCATCATCGTCCCCGCGCTCTTGGTGGTGTACGATGAAAGTAAAAAGATCGTGCGCATAGTGCGCGCCGAAAGAAACAAAGTTAAAAACGAGACAGCCGTAGTGGCAGCTGACACCGACACTAGCTCTATAGACGCTGCCCGCCCTACCTCTGTTGCCACCACAGACAGCTCTGGCACAAAGAATAATGTCGCCACTACAGACCAAAACAAAGAGAACGACCCGACCCCGCACTCCAACCCCAATTTCAAATTATGAACACCAAAAACTTCTACCCCCAAAACCACTCATCCTTGACTATAATAAAATGTGTGTTTTTGACACTAGCGGTTTTTGGTGTTGGTATTATCTCCACCCACAGCGCCCTCGCCGCCGCTTGGCAAGCAAGTGCGAGCATCTCTGGCAACAACGTCACCACCGCTCCGCTTATCACAGTTACTACAGAACAAGTCGTTACCGCCTCTGACCTAGCGACCAATCTAGGTGAGGTAGTGGCTGATCCAACTTCCTGGTTTTTCTTCAATGATGAAAACAGCACGATTGATAATTCGCTCGGCTCTTTTGTGGTCGGACCAGGAACACCGCTGATTGGTACTGGTGGTGTACAAATAAGTGTCACTGGCACCCAAAGACGCAATCTCGCCACCTACCAATTTGCCGGCGTAAAATTAGCTGATATCAGAACCCTCGCTTTTACCACCTACAATCCATCGCTTGGAAATGGTGGTAGCGTCAATCGTTCGGCTTACTTGCAATTTAACGTCACCTTTACTGGGGCTGATACTTGGCAAAGACGGTTAATTTTTGTACCAGCCAACAATGGCACTGTGGTACAAAATACGTGGCAAGAATGGGACGCTATCAATAACGGTAATGCCCTGTGGGGTTGGTCTGGCTTTGCCGCCAATGGTAATCAGTGGCCCGATGGCAACACTACTGAACTACGCACTTGGCAATCTTTGCTGGTGGCATTCCCACAAATTGCCATCAGAACCACTGACTCGTGGCTCGGACTTCGCGTGGGCGAACCCTACCCCGATGGTTATACCGAAAATATCGATTCTTTCACCATCGGCGTTATCAATGGTTTTACTCAGAATGTAGTCACTTATGACTTTGAGCCAACTTCGCCGTTGTACACTGGTACGGGTCTAGGGGAACAAGGCACATCAGCTACTGCGTCGTCTGATAATTCTGACACTCTACCGCCAGAAGAAACCGACGAGGAATCCAATCCAGAAACAAACTCTAGCCCAAGCACCGACCCGGCTCTTGATCCAGAAAATACTGACACAAATACTTCCACCAGCCACAATACTGCTGACGAAATGACGAGTGGTGAAAATGATGAAGATCAGACAACTTCTAATTCTAATTCTCCAGCCGAACCTGCCGGCGGTGACGAAAATACCCCAGATGAAACTACTGGCGGTGACACCGGCGACAATACCGCTGCCAGTGCTGATACTGACAATGCTGACGCCCTAGCCGAAACCGAGAGTGGTTCGACCGATTCACTAGAATCCTCAGCTCCGGCTGTAACCGAATAATTTATGTCATCTTTCTTCCCCATATCACGCGCGCTTCAACTTAAAAATCTGCTTATTTTGCTTGCAGTCATACTTGGTTTTTTCCTGCCCTCTAGCGCCGCCGCCTTCATCACCACCACCGACTTCCCTCTTGCTGCCGAGAATCTGGTGCCAGGCGCTAGTGTGAGCGGGGTGATAAATGTCGAGAATCCACAAAGTAGTGCCTTGAACCTACAAGTGGGAGCAATTTCTGGTACTGCTAATGACTTAGCCAACAACCTAAACATCACGATTGCCGGCGCTGGTGGCGTCACCTACTCCGCCACGCTTGGTCAATTTTTTAACGCCGGTGCTATTTCTCTCGGCACGGTCGGTGGTGGGTCTACTCAGCCAGTTCATTTTACCTTCTCCCTACCTTCTGACGCTCCCTCATCGCTGATGGGAAAAAATGTGTCTTTTGATTTCTGTATTGGTTTTGC
>DBNX01000023.1 GCA_002299465.1 Patescibacteria group bacterium UBA661 | reverse complement strand
AGTGGACGCACCTCTGGTGTACCGGTTGTCACGCCAGTGGCATCGCCGGGTAGCTATGTGCGAAAGAGATAACCGCTGAAAGCATCTAAGCGGGAAGCCAACTCCAAGATAAGGAATCATTAAGTCCCCTGAGAGATGATCAGGTTGATAGGCACTAAGTGGAAGTACAGTAATGTATGGAGCTGAGGTGTACTAATAGGGCGTAATTCCTGTAAGGAATGTTGTATGTGGCTGTCAATTTTTTGAGTGTTGTTACTTAGATTTTATCTGAGTGTGTTTACCTAGTTTTTAAGAATATGCGAAAATTAAACGTAGTGACAAGGTGACTAGCAAGTTCCCTTAAAGACTACCCGGGGTTCGTTTTGAGATTAACCCAGCCAAGCATCGGCGGCAGTTTCTTCGTTGCGGTAAAGTTAATCGTAAGACCATTGCCTCACCAGGCGATAAACACAGGTAAAACCCTGTACCCTGGACCATTTTTTCTGCTGTTTTTGTGTAATAAGAACAGCACCTTGTCACTGCGTTTAAGTCATAATATTGCAAATAAATCAGCATTTAATGTTGGTGCTTTAGCGGAGAGGGTCCACCCGTTCTCATTCCGAACACGGAAGTTAAGCTCTCCATCGCCGATGGTACTCCTTCGGGGGCAGAGTAGGTAGGCGCCAACATTAAGTGCTGATTTTTTGTTTGCTGAAAAACTCCGTTCCGTAAGGGCAGAGTTTTTCATTTTGCAATAGAGCCGGTAAGCAACAGCCGCTCGCTACAGCCAAATTCTCCCTAGTTGGTCGAATCTGGCTAAGCGCCGGCATAAGCAAAATATGGTCGAAACAAGTTTCTTCCTATTTCTGCCAGCCGCTCGCTACAGCCAAATTCTCCCTAGTTGGTCGAATCTGGCTAAGCGCCGGCATAAGCAAAATATGGTCGAAACAAGTTTCTTCCTATTTCTGCTTATCTGTTATACTTATTGGTATTACTTATGAGTGGTTTTCGAAAATGGGCTTTTTGGCGCAGGGTGCAGTACGGAACCGGCTTTTTTACTTTTTGGCTACTGGTCTCGGGTTTAGTGTATTTAATTTATTTCACAACTCCGCCAACTTGTTTTGATAGTCTACAAAACGGCGGAGAAGATGGTGTAGACTGTGGCGGCCCTTGTGTTCGCATCTGTGCGATTTCGGTAACCCCACCCAGTGTTTTGTGGGTGAATAGTTTTCGGGTTGCTGATGGACAATACAATGCTGTCGCTTACATCGAGAATCGCAATGAGGTGGCAGCGACCCGGGAATTGAATTACACCCTAACACTACTTGATGGCAATGAGGTTATTGCCGAGAAACACGGGGTTACGTTACTGCCACCAAATAGTGTCTACCCGATTTTTGAAGGGCCGATTTTTACTGAAGGTGGGCGCGTGCCGACCGAAACCACTCTAACTCTAGAACCAGTTGCAGTTTGGCAGCCGGCAACTATGGGTCGGGAACAGTTTCGAGTCCTTGATTATGAACTAATGGACGTTGACGCGAGGCCACGGCTTTCAACACAGGTGGAGAATACAGCTTTGACTGATGCCACTGCGGTTGAGGTGGTGGCAACTATCTTTAGCTCTGCCGGCACACCGCTAACAGCATCGCGGACTTTCATTGATAATTTTCGAGCGCGGACAACTCGAGACGTGGTTTTTACTTGGCCCAACTCCATCGCTCGGACCGTGCGGAGCTGCGAGATACCTTCAGACATTGTCTTGTTGATTGATCGTTCCGGATCAATGCGAGCGGATGGGCAAAATCCACCCGAACCACTAACCAGCGCTAAGTTGGCAGCCGAAACTTTCATCGAGCAAGTAAAAGGAGAGGCGCAGGTCGGTGTGATATCTTACGCAACAACACCAAGCTTGCCGATAGAACAAACGCTCACTGCTGATTTGACCGCGGCTAGAGAGGCGATTGCTAGTGTTACGATGGGTACCGATGGTGTACAGTACACTAATCTAGGAGATGCTTTTAGATCAGCATACCAAGAATTGTCGAGTGATCGTGGTCGCGATAATGCCCGTAAGGTGATTATACTAATGACTGATGGTGACGTGACGATGCCGTTTGATCCTGAGACTGGTAATATGAATCGAGAGTTTGCTGCTAATTATGCTAGACAACAAGCCGAAGTCGCTAAGGATAGTGAAGTGACAGTGTACACTATTGGTTTTGGTGATTTCTTGCGCAACCCCGGCCCAGATTTAACCAGAGACACAGGATTACTCCGAGAGTTAGCTTCTGGAGCGGAGTATTTCTTCACTGCTCCAACGGCCACGGAGTTAGCTAACGTTTACCAAACAATCGCCAGTGGTCTGTGTGAAGAGGGTATAACTCGGGTCGAAATAATTCCAAAAACTGATGCGAATTTTACCCCTCTGCGCTAACTTTGCGCTTCGTGTCTCACTCGTATAAACTCAACGGGTAATATGCGCTTAATGCGGTCACTTTTTGCCGGGTTTGATCCAATATTATTTGGCGCCGCTCTTTGTTTGTCGCTTTTTGGTATAGCGACAATGTATTCGCATGTTGGTGATAATCACTTTTTTAATCAACAGCTAGTCTGGTTGGGGGTAGCTTTGTTTATTTTTGCGATTGTTCTCATTCCAGACTATCGTTTTTTGCGCAACACCAACACGGCTTTCTATGCTTACATTGTGGTGTTGGTACTGCTAATCCTCACCCCCATCTTTGCTGAAGAAGTGATGGGTGCGAGGCAACGTTTTGATTTAGGCTTATTTTCGGTACAGGTATCAGATCCCGCCAAGTTGGTTTTAATTGCAGTCTTGGCTAAATATTTTGCGAAACGACACGAATTGATTGGTGATTTTAGGCATATAATTATTTCTGGACTGTACACGTTTGTTTTTTTTGGCTTAGTGTTTATTCAGCCAGATTTTGGTACCGCGGCGATATTATTTATGATTTGGTTTGGAATGGTGCTTGTGGCTGGTATCCGACTCCGGCATCTACTCATTGTATTTTTTATTGGTCTGACGGCTTTTGCTGGTTTGTGGGAATTTGCTTTCAAACCCTACCAGAAAGAGCGAATTATGACTTTCCTTAATCCGTTAGCCGACATTCAAGGCGCTGGCTATAACGCTTACCAATCAACAGTGGCAGTGGGCTCCGGTGAATTATTCGGGAAAGGTATTGGTTACGGAACGCAATCAAAATTATTATTTTTACCTGAATACGAGACCGACTTCATCTTTGCGGCTTTTGCGGAGGAGTGGGGTATGTTGGGTGTACTTATTTTGTTTACGCTTTTTGCGGTGGTGTTCGGACGATTGCTTTATCATGCCATTAACGGGGCCACTAACTTTGAGAAGTTGTTTACAATCGGGGTGACGATTTATTTATTTGCACACTTTTTTATTCACGTTGGTATCAACATTGGTCTGTTACCGGTTACAGGCACCACGATCCCCTTCCTGAGCTTTGGTGGTTCGCACTTGGTGACCGGATTTACGGCTTTAGGTGTTGTCTTGGCAATGCGTCGTTACACCGGTCGCTCTGCCAAAAATGAAGATGAGCTCGGTAAAGTTCCTTAATCACGATAACAGGCAATAATTTTTGCGGTAGCAGTAGTCGGATTAAAATGAGAGATAATTTTTTCGGAGAGCCGATTTGCCATCGCGATACGGAGGTCGGGTTCGTTGATTAAAACCGCTAGGGATTTTTCAATCGCTTGTGGGCTCTTGGGATTTATTAGAAAACCACTAACGCCAGCGCTGATTACTTCGGGAATTCCGCCGACCTGACTGGCGACACAAGGCAATCCCGCGTAGCCAGCTTCTAGTAAGGCGTAAGGTAGCCCTTCTTTGTGTGAGGGGAGAACAAATATATCAAAAGCTTTTAAGTAGCGTCGGGCTTCAGGCAGAGAACCAAAGAGGGTAATAAAATTACTCGCCCCGCGGAGCTCGATTTGTTCAGCCAAAGTGTGTTTTAGTTCGCCTTCACCGATAATGGTTAGGAAAAGTTTGGCGTTGTTTTCGCTGTTAAAGTTGGCTACCGCATCAATGAGGGTGCTGTGGTTTTTGTTTTGATTTAATTCACCAACAGTACCGAGCCAGATGTGGGGAGCATGTTCGGAACAGACTGTTTCCGAATAGAGGGCGAGACGCGCTTCGTCCCGAGGCAGGGGTGAAAAGGGATAGAGGGCCGGATAAATAGGGGTGGTTTTTTTAGCTACGAAAGGCATCCGCTGGACATTTTTATCGTGCTGGCTAACAGTGATTACACGATGTACGAGAAGGGCGGTTAGATAAGAACCCAGCCAAGCCATTAAACGCCACCAAGGTTGACGCGGTTCCCGAAAAGGCCAACCATGAGCGGTAAATACAATTCGCTTAACTCCCAGAAGGCGAGCGACAAGAGAACCCAGAACACCAACTTTACTACTATTTAAATGTACAACGTCGGGCTGGAAGTTTTTTATGATTTTGTAGAGAGAAAACAACGCGACTAGTTCTTGACGGAGTTTAATATCTCGTTGCGCACCAGCGATAGAAAAAACGGCCATCCCCGGCACCGTGCGGAGGCGGGTGATTAACTCACCCTCACCCCCAGCGGCCACTGCCACCGGGTAGCCGGCTTCGTGTAGGGTGGTGGCTAATTCATAAACATATCTTTGGGCACCGCCAAAGTTTGACTTAGTTATCACATAAAGTATTTTTTGGGGCTTTTGCATAAGTAGTGATTTTGCTCAGTGCTTACAGACTATAGTACTGGAAAGAGTCAGCCAAAACCAGCCGAGTAAGTTTTGGGTGTTATTACACGATCAATCTCTCGCTTGCAGCGGTATGGGCATTTAGTTGATGCTAGAGTCTACTCCGACACCAGATTAGTGCTTAACGATCTAGTCTGGCACAATTAATAAATATCGTTATAATTGTGGATGATGTTGGCATTAAAACAGCAACATCTTTTTCCTTTACTTTTGTGTGAAATAGGAGAAATTACTATGAGCAAAACTGAGTTTGATACCAGCTCGCCACGTGCATTTAAGAATTGCCTGAAGAAAAAGTTCAAGGCAATCGAAGATGCCGATTTTATTTCAATGCACGATCTACCAGCTGGTACGCTGGACTCTGCCGATCCTGATCCAAAGAGTGGGAATTGGGGTCAGGTCAAGATTTGCGTTGGGGTGGCAAGGAAAAACGGCATCGTAGCGGTTCGCAACACCAACGATCCTGATAAGGAGACGGTGTTGTTCAGTGCTGAGGAATGGGAAACCTTCGTCAGTGGTGTTAAGGCAGGTGTTTTTGGTTGAAAAAGATTTCGGAGGAGGGTCTTAAAACCCTCCTCTTTCTTATGAAATACAGTATCTATATTATTCCCGGTATTCTTGCCCGGAGCAAAAAGAATTTTAAACACTTACTATCTCAGAGTGATGATGATTTTGATATTTTTATAAGCAGTCTAGATACAATGGATATGGATAAACGGTCACTAACCACCCTCCAGGCGTTGGTTTTGGCTGAAATTGAAGATCTTACCAAACGATATGACGGTATTTTTTTGATTAGCCACAGCTCTGGTTCAGAGTTAATTTTGCGTGGAAATTTTGGAAAAAGTGTTAAGGGTGGCGTGTTTTGGTCACCTTCTAGATTTTACTCTCAAGCAGTAACTGAAACTTTGCTACGGGGTAAAGATGGAAACACTGTGATAATGTCAGATGGAGTAAGTATCAGCCTTGGCTTCTCTCAGGAACTTGATGCTCTTGTCACAGAAAGTGTGCTACCGTTTGATAAAATACCACTGAAAGTCTATGTTGGAGTAGATGATGATGGTTCGTGTTGGGATGATGCAGTGCGGATTCCTTTCAATCATAACTATTCAACAGCCGAACAGACAGAGCTTTTGGGGGAAGCTAAAAAGTTCTTTCGTTCCTTATTATAAAGATGTAACAGCAGCATCTTTTCACTAGAATTGCCGACTGCTGTTATTTGCAAAAAACCAAAAAGCTAAGTTTCTGTGCTGAAAACAAAACAGTGTGCCAGACTTGCGCTTTTTAGTAGCTTCTGTACGATACAGAGACACGGTATGGGTGAACGGACGCGCGAATTGACCATCCTCATTATTGGCGACATCGCCCTATTTTTTGTAGCGCTCTGGTTAACTCTTTTAGTGCGCTATTTGGAGTGGCCGAGTTTGGAGTTGTTTAGTATTCACTTTTTCCCATTCCTAGTCTTGTCAGCCGTCTGGATTTTTATTTTCTACATTGCTGGTTTGTATGATAAACAGACGCTGTTTTTGAAAGCACTACTCTTTACGCGTATCTTGAACACTATTGTTGTGAACGGCATCATCGCAACCCTGTTGTTCCTCATCATTCCCTTTGGGATTGCTCCAAAGACCAATTTGGTAATTTACTTAGTTTTGTCAGTGGTGATTTTTACCTGGTGGCGAATGTATGCTTATCCTTACATCGCCCCTAAGGTGCGACACCGCGCTATTCTCCTCGCGGATGGACCAGAAGCCATTGAGTTGGTGGATGAAATAAACAACAACAATCGTTATAACTACTCGTTCGTACGCTTGATTGATAAAGAAACAGCGGAGAAGACACCTAATTTTGAGCAGAAACTTTTAGATTTAATCGAGCGGGAAAGAATTGAAATTATCGTTGCCAATCCTAACGATACTTACCTGGCTGGTATTTTACCGAAGATTTTTAATTTGTCATTTCTCGACTTCAAGATCACGTTCTTAGACTTTTACCGACTCTATGAAAATACGTTTGACCGCATTCCACTTTCTAGTTTGCGTTATGATTGGTTTATTACCAATGTATCGCAGAGTCGTAACTTTATTTATGAGGTGACGAAACGGGGTATTGATATTGTCGGTTCGCTCGTGTTGAGCGGGCTGTTTTTATTAATGTTGCCGTTTATTTATGTGGCGATGCGTATGGAAGGTCCGGGAGAATTGTTTATCGCCCAAGATCGCATCGGGCAATTTAATCGACCCATTAGAATCTACAAACTCCGCACGATGACTGAGAATCGTAGTGCCAGCGCCACGTGGGCGGTAGAAGATGTCAAGCAAGGCAACACCATTACCAAAGTGGGTGCAGTTCTGCGGAAATTGAGTATTGATGAAATACCGCAGGTGTGGTCCATTATCAAAGGTGATATGTCACTCATTGGTCCGCGTAATGATATTAAAGGTTTGTGGGAACGTTGTGCGTTGGAGATTCCTTACTACAATATTCGCAATTTTGTAAAGCCTGGAGTAACTGGCTGGGCGCAGACGCAACAACATTACTCTGGTTCCAACATCAGCCCGCAATCAATTGCTGACACCAAACTTCGTCTTTCTTACGATTTGTATTACATAAAAAATCGATCGATTTTACTTGATGTAGCGGTGGCACTGCGGACTCTAAAGACACTGTTGTCACGTTTTGGTATAACTATTCGGTTGCCACGGTAACTGAGTATAATATGGATAAGATTACATATGAATAAAACGACACGAGTAATTTTGGTGACCGGCGCGGCGGGGTACGTGGGGGAGATGTTGTGTGCACGCTTAGTGAAGCGGGCGGAAGTGGAGCTGGTAATTGCTTTAGATAAGTCGCCACAAACTGATTTTTTGCGACAGTTACCAAAGTTAGTCTATGTGGAGCACAATCTAGCTGAGGTTGGCTGGGAGGGGGTGGTGCGCCAACACAACCCAGACACGATAATTCATGCCGCTTGGGAGATTAGGCCTTATTACGGACAGCCGGCTAAGGGTTGGCTGTTGAATGTAGAGGGCTCACGCGCGTTGTTTAATTTTGCTTTTTGTGAACCAACCATCAAAAAATTAATTCATTTTTCCACCGCGGCTGTTTATGGCGCTCGTCAAGATAACTCACTGACCCACTATTTTACTGAAGATGAGCCGGGGCGTGATGATTCTTATATTTATGCTAAAGAAAAAAAAGTAGTCGAGGAATTATTACTTGAGCAATACAACAAAACCCTAGCTGCCGACTTGCCCGCACCACAAATTACCGTCTTTAGACCAGCGGCTATCACTGGTCCGCGCGGACGTTATTTACGTAGTCGGTTTGGTTTGCAGTCCGCTTTACGGGGTAATCTCGATAATTCTCCTTGGTATAAAGTTGTAAAGTTACTCACTAAGGTCGTACCGGTTACTCCGTTGTGGGTACGGCAATTTATTCACGAAGATGACGTGGTGGGGATTATGGAGCACTTGTGTTTTGGGGCGGTGACTTGGTCCTATGAAGTTTTCAATGGCACACCAACCGGTAAACCCGTTTACGGAAGAGATATGGCACGAGCGGTTGATAAACATCGGCTGGTCATCCACCCGTATTTGGTCAAGTGTATTTTTTGGATTTTTTGGCATTTAACTAAAGGAAAAATTTCAACCAGCCCGGGGAGTTGGCGTTTTTATGCTTACCCAATTCTGATGAGTGGAGAAAAATTAGCGCGTGAGTATCGTTGTCGTTATGAGTCTATAACAGCGATTACTTACACTGACGGCGAATATCAGGCCGCCCTACCGCCAGAAGACAGAGATCCGGCCCCACTGACGAAGCCGGAGGTTTAGTTTTATTTATGGCAATAATCGACGGGAAAAAACTAGCGGTAGCGATGGAGGGTGAATTACGAACGGCGTTTTTGGCTAGTACTAACCCCCTGACCCTCGCCATTTTAACGGGCGCACCAAATCCTGCCACGCGTTCGTATTTAGCACTTAAAGAACAACGCGCCGCCGCTTTCGGAGTGAAAGTGATACTGGAGGTGCTACCAGAGACTGCTACTACCGCTGATTATTTGTTGGCGGTACAAAAAATGACAACCCAAGCCAATGGGATAGTAGTGCAGTTGCCGTTACCAGCAAAAATCGACACCGAGCTGGTGTTGTCATCAATGCCAGCTTCCCATGATGTTGACAATTTTCGTTACACGGGGGCGGCGCTGGAAGTTTTGCCACCAGTGGTGGGAGCGATTGATTTAATCTCGCAACAGTCTGAGCTCAGCTGGGAGCAAAAAAAGGTTGTGGTGTTTGGTTCGGGGCGTTTGGTGGGGGCGCCGAGTGCGGTCTACGCTAAGACCCGCGGTGCTTCGGTAACGATAATTAGAGGAGAAACCGATTCAGTACTACGCCAGCAAGCCACAGCTGAAGCTGACATCATCATTCTGGGGGTTGGTAAACCAAAGATTTTGCAGGCAGATATGGTAAAAACCGGAGTAGTGGTCTTTGATGCTGGGACTTCGGAAGCGGATGGGGTATTGGTTGGCGATGCTGACCCCAAAGTCGCTGCTAAGTCAATTCTCTTCACACCAGTGCCGGGCGGAATTGGTCCACTCACCGTGGTGTTGCTATTTCGCAATCTCCTTGATTTAGCACTTCGTCAATAGAAAAACATTGCTTTTTATGTTATAAAAACTAGGTTAATTTTTCAGAATTATGTCTACTCAATCTACTGGCTCGGCTATTTTTTTAAGAATTTTTCGGGCTTTGCTAATTGTTGCGGTGGTTGGTTACTTAGGATTTGTTGTTTTTCAGAACTATCGCAACGAGGAGTCGGCTAATCCGTTTAAGCTCGGCTTGGATTTGGCGGGTGGCGCGCACTTGGTCTACGAAGCTGATATTACAGGAATTGATCCGCAGGAGATACCCGAACTGATGGCAACTTTGCGGGATGTGATTGAAAGACGTATCAATATTTTTGGGGTTTCTGAGCCCAGTGTTTATGTTGAGCGGGGGAGTTTCGTCAATGAGGTTAGAAGTGAACGCTTGGTGGTGGAGCTACCGGGGGTGACTAATGTGGAAGAGGCAATAGCGGAGATTGGACGTACCCCGCTTCTGGAATTCAAGTTACTAGACGCCGAAAAAATTAGGCAACAAGACGAGCTTTTGGCGGCTACGGGTACCGACCCAAATTTATTAGCTGCCGCTTACGCTGCTATCGGTAATCCGTACATTGAGACGGGCTTAACGGGACGTTACTTAGAGACGGCGCGGATGGAATTTTCGGGCGGACAGGGCGGGCAGGTGGCTAGAGAGCCAGTGGTTTCGATTCAGTTCAATACTGAAGGTGGAGAATTGTTTGCTGAAATTACTCGCACTAATGTCGGAGAACAATTAGCGATTTTTCTGGATGGACAGATGTTGTCAGCACCACGGATTAACGAAGCCATCACTGGGGGCACTGCCATCATCTCGGGCGGTTTTAATCCCGAAGAAGCACGCGAATTAGCTCAAAACTTAAGTTTTGGGGCGTTGCCACTACCGATTGAGCTGGTAAGTACGCAGACTGTCGGTGCCACGCTTGGTCAAGATGTTTTGAAGCGCGGCGTGGAGGCCGGGGCGATTGGTTTGGGAATTGTTATGCTTTTTATGATTCTCTGGTATCGTCTACCCGGTCTAATTGCCAGCTTGGCTCTCCTTACTTATGTGGTCATTATGCTGGCGTTGTTCCAGTACATACCAGTGACTTTGACAGCGGCGGGTCTGGCAGGCTTTATCATCTCGATTGGTATGGCGGTTGACGCTAACGTGCTGGTCTTTGAAAGATTCAAGGAAGGCTTTCGGTCTGGACAAAGATCGCGTGCCGCCGCTCGCGAAGGCTTTTCCCGGGCGTGGGGGGCAATTCGTGATGGTAATCTCACCAGTCTACTTTCCGCCATTATTTTGTTTTGGTTCGGCACGGCTTTAGTTAAGGGCTTCGCCTTAGTGTTCGGTATTGGTATTATTGTGTCAATGCTTTCCGCTATTTTGATTACCCGTACCTTTATGATGGTCTTGCCAGACAAAGGACGAGAGGAGAGTCGGGTTTGGTCGTTTTTACTAGGTAGCGGTTTGTCTAAATAATTTCTCGTATGTTTGCAGTTTTGTATCGTCGTTATTTCATCATCGCTACTGTCGTTATTGTGGCTGTAGCCATTGGTATTTTGTTAATGCGTGGTCTAACTCCTAGCATTGAGTTTGCCGGCGGGTCGCTAACAGAGGTGATGTTTAACGAAACCGTGCCCGAGAAAGCAGCGGTTGAGGCAGCGGTTACCGCCCTTGATTTGGGTGGTTTTCATGTTCGCAAATCAGAAGATAGAACGGGGCGGAGCGGTTACCTAATCCGCACCCGGGACCTTACCGATGAGCAGCGAGTGGCGCTTAGTGCGGCCGTTACCCAGATTGGTGCGGGTGGGGAAGTGACTCGCTTTACTTCCGTGGGTCCAGTGATTGGGGAAGAACTAGCAACTAAAGCAATTTGGGCGATTGCTGGAGTGTCCATAATTATTATGTTGTACGTGGCGATTGCGTTCGCGGGAATTGGTTATCCGGTCGGGGCTTGGGTTTATGCGCTTATTACTATTTTGATACTACTCCATGATGTATTGATTCCCGTTGCTCTTGCGAGCTTGCTCGGTATTGAAGTCGATGTGTTGTTCGTGATGGCGCTTCTGGCGGTGCTCGGCTATTCCGTTAATGACACGATTGTCATCTTTGATCGGGTACGGGAGATGCTAAAGTCCAGCCGTACGGAGCGTAAGTTTAAGCGTGCGGAAGCGGGTGTGGTGCATGAAGAAGTTGAGTACACTCTCACCCGACCCTACGAAGAAATTGTCGGTATGGCTGTCCAAGCTTCGTTGGCACGCTCCATCAATACGTCACTAACAACCCTGCTGGCTCTAGGTGCCTTGTACGTAATTGGTGGGACAACCACCCAAACTTTTGCTATGATTCTGATGGCGGGAGTAGTGGCAGGCGCTTACTCATCTATTTTTATCGCTCCACCGCTGTTAGTCGCTTACGAGAAGTGGCAATCTAGTCGAGCTGATAAAATAAAAAAGTAAAATATAAATTATGATCATTGGTCTGACTGGTTCATTCGGTGCAGGAAAGGGTTGGGTGGCTGATTATTTAGTGACGCAGAAAAATTTTGCTCACTTTTCAGCCCGCACCTTTATCATCGCTGAGATTACCAACCGCGGTCTGCCTATCGACCGGGATTCAATGACTGAAGTTGCTAATGATTTACGGAAACACAACGGACCGACTTACATTTTTGAGGAGTTGGTAGGAATGGCTAAAGAGCAGGGTGGGGATTGTGTGGTAGAAAGTATCCGGGCGGTGGCGGAGGCGCGTTACTTGAAAGCGCAGGGTGGGGTGGTGTTGGGTATTGATGCTGAGCCAGAACTGCGTTACAAGCGGATTCGCAAGCGAGGTAACGAGACCGACAACGTGACTTACGAAGAATGGCGTAATCAGGAGTTACGTGAATCAAATCCAGACGATCCTACCAAGCAAGACATTTTTGGTGCTCTCCGCGAATCAGACGCCATCATCATCAACGACGGTGATGAAGCCGATTTGCGTAAAAAAATTGACGAGTTTTTAGTCACACATAGACGATAGACGCATCCCGGTAAGATTGCTAACATAATTGTATGAAAAAACACATTAGTTGGTTCTTAGATCCGATTAGAAATCATTATTTTGATTTTGAGGGACGTGTCACCAGACAAACCTATTGGATGTTTACTCTGTGGGTGGTGGTTATTCAGATTGTTCTCAATCTCACGGTTCCGACTCTGGCACTTATTTTTGCCTTGGCTGTCCTGTTGCCAAGTATCGCCTTGGGCGCGCGCCGTTTACACGACACTGGAAAGAGTGGCTGGTGGCAACTATTAGTTTTGATTCCTTTTATTGGTTTTATCATAGTCATTGTTCTACTCGCCCTCCGTGGCAAAGACGGTGAAAATGAGTACGGTAAAGACCCGCGTCAAGTTGCTACTCTGCCACTAAGTCCTGATAATCAAGTCCTTTCGTCAGCCAACTAAGCCAATCCGCTTAGGATTGCTCAGAGTAGAGTTTTTGTAGACCAAGCAAGAAATGGCTAGCTATGAATTCTGGTACCAATGAAACTTTGGTTGTTTAGGTAGTCATTAAGCGCGGACAGGCGAGTGCCGTTGATAGCTGCGACTTCAAGACCAATCCGCTCCGCCTCTTTAGCCGCCACTGGATCAAAGGGCGAGGAAAGCCCGGGGTCCCATTTTTCGGGAATTAATTTTCTAAACTCAGACCAAGTAATATCTTCAATTTTCTGTGCGTGGGGATTGGTTTTGGGATTGTCGGTGTAGACGTAATCAGTATTGGAAAGATTTATAACCTTGTGAGCTTTAACGCGATCCGCAATCTGAACGGCACGGAGGTCAGTCGAAGCCCCGGGTCGATAGCCCGCCGCAATGATGAGATTAGCTGATTCTGGTAAGTCTAAAACTTCGTCCGGATTGGTAATTATTACCGGATGAGCGTTGTCGTGAAAAATAGTGCGTAAAAGGTGGCCATTGAGGCGAGTCGCGTGGAGTCCGAGCCAGTCAATATCTTCGGCGGTCAAGGTGCTTACTTTGGCTGCTGCTGCTTGGTACCGGCGGGCGGTTTTGCCACCGCCAGCAATAATAATAAAACGCCGGCCGAGTGCCGTTTGGGAAATTATAAATTGTCTTAATTGCGAGAGAAAGTCGGTATCAATCAAATCTGGTACGATGAGCGATCCGCCGACAGACATAACAATGGTTTCTGATGTTTTCATACAACACCTTGCATTGTACGGATTTTTTATTTAATAACCAGTCCTCCGCTTAGGATAGGAAATAAAACAACTCTAGTGTCGCAAACCCCAATGGTTGCTTTCTTCCGGAATGCGGTATTTACGAGCGACGGTAAATTGGTACACGCCAAAAATAAAAAGAATAACCACTTTCATCAGTTTGAATTTTACCCAGATTTCTGGGCTAGCGAATAGACGAACCATTTCATTCACTACTCCGCCTAAGAAAAATATAATTATCCAACGGTTGGCTAGAATCCGCCAACCGCTATCTTGGATGGCAAAAATGTGTCCGAAAATACGCTTGAGAATGTTGATGCGAAAAGCGAGACCGATAGCTACCGCCAACCCCAGGACAAAGTAATAGAGTGAATCCGAAAAAATAAGCACATCGGGAGATTCACTAACGAGAGTCGCCAGGCCAGAAACAATAACAAAAATACTGGAAACAATTGGTATGACTGGTAGATGTCTTTCGTAATACCAGCCGACAATGAGGGCGATGGCAGTTAGTAACATCAACACTCCTGTCGCCGCAAAAAAGGAATGGGTCTGCGCGACAATAAAAAAGCCGACTACTGGTACAAATTCGTTAGCTAGATAAATTAAAGCACGTTGGTTCATCATACTAAGTCCCCATCTTACCACAGTACGAAGGTAAAATTCTTTGAATTGTGCTTAAAATCTGGGACAAGTTTTTTTAGGTTTGTGTGTCGGGTGGAAGGGTGTGTTTAGTATCGGCACAGAGATGATCAGTGTAAGTAGATTATGCCTAGGTAGGCATTAGCATAAGGTGTGTGGCGGTTGACTTTTTATTCAAAACGTGTATAGTTTTGGCAGGTTTCTTCTGGAGCGGGGGCGGGGATAGTAACGAGCTAAGTCACTGTTTTATACTTAGCCACGTGCACCACGTTCTTAGGTCCCCGCTACAGCGGGGACCTTCTCCGCTTCGGTGGAGTTTGTGATACTGGGTAATTCTACCTAGTGTCGTTTCAAAAATGGCAAACCTGAAAGGAATCGCCATGTTCTCCAAGTTCTCCAACTTTCTCAAAACCGTCGTCACTTTCATTTTCGCCCTCAGTCTCGGCTTCGCGGGGCTTGTCCACGCGCAGACGGTAGCGCCGGCACACGTGGCGCCCCCGCCACCGACCACCGGGTCCTTTGTGCCGGCGATGACGTTCCAGTCCTGGAACCAATTCGCGGGCATCGCCACCGGGCAGAACTTCGGCGGTGATGGACGCGGTACGGTTCATACCATCGCGGAAGGGTTCGCCAACATGTTCAAGGACGGCAACGTCACTGTGAACACGAACCCGGGCTGCACGGTGGACTGTAATCTGACGCAAAGTCGGATTAACTTCAACTCGAGCATGATCACCGGCGCCGTTGCCCAGAACCAGGGCGTGGGCAACAACCCGGTGTCGAGCCAGATCGGCGGCAACGCCATGTTCATAGGCTCCATGCGGATCTTCAACGCGTGGGTGCCGGTACCCACGGTGCCGGGGCAGTGATCCGCGCTCTTTAGGCGGCGACAACGCGAAGCGTTGTCGCCGCCCCACCACCCAGTCAAAACTGGGTGGTTTTCTATTATGCTCACAGATTTTCAGCCAGACCAAGGGACCTGGCTGAAACACTTGCTTTTTTATTAAAAGTATGGTAGCATATTAAGTGAATTGGGACGCAATCCCGCGTTCCTTGACAACTCAACCGTCTCTAAAATAGAGACCAGAAAGGAGAGGACATGAAAGTCAAGTACTTTTTTTGGATTGTCATCATCGCGATCTTCGGCCTGAGCTTCGTGTTTACGCGCGAAGCTCAGGCCGGTCCCTGCAAACGGGACCAGGTACGCGACCCCAACGGTCGCTGTGTCTCGGTACCGACACGGCTTGAGCGAACGCCCGAGCCACGTCGGCAACCGGAGACGCCGACGCGAGTGGCAACACCACCCGCACCGGCTCCGGTGCCAGCGGTGACGGTGGTAGAGATACCCCCGGCGCCACCACCAACGGTGGTGAATGTCGGGGTCGGTATTTCGACCCCGACGCTCATCAGCGTGCCAGGAACACCCACACTCGTTGTTTCCGCTTGCGGTAAGACGACGGTTGTGGGAGGGACATCTAGCTTCAATTTCATTTCTCAGACGACTGCTGTGCAGTCGTTCTGATTACCAACCCAACCTTTCTTTAAGGAGAGTACAAATGAAGACGATCAAGATCTTTTTTTCCCTGTTGGCACTAACCGTGCTGGCGGGGTGCGCCAGCACCAATCAACACGTTTCCCGCAACTTCATGGTGACGGGGAATGTTTTGGATATCGGGGCTGGGCGTGAGGTGGCGCTCGTGGAGCTCTGCCGATTCACGCAGACGCTTAGCGATGAACAAGTTGCCAGGTTGCGGGAGAACCCCGCCTTGGCACAGTGTCGGGAGTTGACTCTGCAGTCGGCGTTCGGCACGAACGTAGTTCGTGATGTGGCTACGGGAGCAATTCCGGTCACACTCGGAGCGATTGTTCAGGGCGAATACGCCAAGGGCGTGGTCCGCGAGCAAGCTCGCGTCTGCCAAGGCGGGCGCTGTGGCGGTGGTGGTGGTGCGCAGGCAGCGGCGGGAGCGTCGAACGTGACGAATGTCACGATCACGTTGCCGTGTGCCGCCAACAATTCGTGCGGGTCGTTGGGGAATTAATTTCCCAAGATTCGCGTTTGCCATGGGCGGCGCGTCTGACACGGA
>DBNX01000025.1:7118-7773 GCA_002299465.1 Patescibacteria group bacterium UBA661 | reverse complement strand
AAGATTTGCTACTCTAGTGCCAAGTATTATTTTGAATTGTTTTTGAACCAAGCAATCCCAATATTTTGATTGGCTGGTTTGTAGAGGGTTTGAGTAAATCCTCTAGCGGTTAAAAATTCCGTGAGAGCGGTGATGTTTTGTGTCGCCTCTAAAGGATTGTTGTGGTACTCCATTTTTATATTCGTAATTCTAGCGAGTGTAGAATTGTGGCTTTGGTAAAGAATTTCAAATTCGGCACCCTCACAATCGAGTTTAAGTAAATCAATTACGGGTAGATTATTAGTGGTTAAGATATTTTCAAGCGTGGTACAGGGAATAATCAGGGTGTTGTCTCCCGAGTCAAACACCATAGAAGAGATAATACTTTTATCTTCAGCAAAGGAAAAAGATCGATCGTCGCTCGTGCCAGCTACTCCCAGCTTGAAAAGCGAGACATTTTTTAGATTGTTAACACTCACGTTTTTTTGTAGTACAGCAAAGGTGCTTGGTATTGGTTCATAAGCTAAGACACGGTGGTTTTGATTTTTTGCTGCCAGGACAGTAAAGTAACCTTATCACAGATAACCGATTATTGATTTCGACAGGGTGGGATGGTGGTGGAAATGAGGCGGTGACGGCTTTGCCGTCACCGCCTCATTTCCAGAAGTTTATTTGC